>JBILOD010000163.1:0-7930 GCA_044374645.1 Pseudobdellovibrionaceae bacterium
GCATCATCTTTTCTCATAGGTTGGGATTTAACTGTATAGTTTTACAAATTGCAAGATAAATATGTCGGAATATCTATGTACTAATTAATATAATGTCCGACCGCCACGAATGTCTTATCTTTTTGGCCAAAGAATGCTTTTACCCCAGCTTCATCAATGGCATCCTGTGCTGCCAATAAAGTGTATTGCTGATAGTAGTCTCCCTTAGAAATCGAGTTCGGCATGATACCCTTGAACCGAGCATAGGGAAACTCAAAGGGCTCAATCACTCCCCCTAATCGGGTTGAAGTGGTATTTGGACGTGCGCCACTTGGGTCGTAAACTTCAGGAATTCCAGTTTCTGGTCGGTCGATGGGCTTAATAAAGCCCTTTTTATTGAGATTGTTTTGCCAAAATTGTTCATAGGAATTGGCTCCTGGAAAAACACAACCCATTCCAATAATGGCGATGGGTTGGTGAAAATCGATCTGATTCTGCTGATCCTTGCTATATAACATCGCTTGGCTCCTTATCACCACCCAATCCCAATGAGGTCACACTTGTAACCAAAAGATGGGTCTTCCAATGGATTGCTGTAGACTCACCTCGAAACGCTTCGGTCCCGTTAATGAGGGCATGGAATCTCAGCCACTTCGTTTCCCTGAGTGGGTCAGATTTGATTTCCGTCGTTGTATCGAAAAATTTGATCTCAATGTCCTGTAGGGAAATCTGCAAACCCGTGCCATTGCATTTGGAGACCGCTTCCTTGGCCGTCCATAGAAACATTTGTGCCAATCCCCTATTTGCAGAGGCTTCTTGCGTTCTATTTCCCTCCAAACACTGAAAAGAATCCACCCATTGTCTCTCAAGAGGGGTGAACGCAGCGATTTCAAAATGGGTGTCTTTACACTCTTCAACTATTTCTAGATCAACACCAAGCTCTTGCTCTCCTAGGCCGATCATGGCGAATTGAGACCGATGGCTAATCGAAATTTGACGACTTGAAGTCCGTTCCGTTCCATCAGGCCACTCTTCTTTAATGAAAGGTCGCCCAAAATCAGAGGCCGCTCGATCCCGTTGATTACACAAGATTGGTTTTTTGCTTTTATCAATAACCATTTCCTCAAAAATGAGTCGTGAAAGAATAAACTGATCGGCTTTATCTAAACTACAGATAAAATCACACTCAGAAAACAACTCAGTCAGTTGTCTTCGTATCCTCAGAATAACGTCTGCTGATCTTTGATTGAGTCCCTCAGCAACAGAGCAATCATGACCTAAAGCAATCAGTGGTTTTTTTTTTAAATAGACTAATTCCATATGGTTCTTTGCTCCCACCGAGTTTTTAGTGGTGCTTCAAAAAAAACACTCTGACAACAGTCTCCGAGCAGGTCGCAAAATTTGTTACTACCCAAAACTAAACATAGGAATTGATTTGGGTTTTCGTCAGCAATCGATTAAGCTTTAGATTCCAGTTCTATAAACATCCAATTACGAATATCTGAAGTAATGAACATTTTCAATGTAGTGACGATTATTGGCTGACTGTCTAAATATCTACAGTTTAAAAAAAATCAAATATCCTGTATTAATGTCGAGAATGAAAAAATACTTCTCCTTCCTATTTCTAGTATTGATGTGTTTGCTTTTTCACGCCAATGAAAGTCAGGCGGGATTTTGTATTGGGATTTGCATTGGAGGTGGTGGTGACATTCCCAATGGAATTTTCTATAGTAACAGTTCCGACCAACACTATGAATCGAGAATCAATAGTACAGCTTCCAACGAAGCCCCGTTTCACCCCTTTGATTCCGACACCGGACCTGAACGCCTGCTTTTCATGAACGCTAGTGACCAACTCATTGGTGGTGCCACCCAAATTGACGTAAAACACAACGTGTTCATTACGGCTCGCCATGTCCTAGCCGGCCACAATCGTATCAAGGTGTACCGTGACATCGGTGAAACCGAAAAAATCTTGAAGTTAGTCTCCATTGATGACTTTCACATTATCCAACTCAGAGAACAATCGAATCCCAACTGGCTTGATGTCCTAATCTTGGTGTCAAAAAATGAGGATGAAGTCCCCTTTGGCCTTATGGACCTGATCGGCGAAATTTCGCGACCACCTTCGACCAAATACAAATGGTACTCATGGCCTTATAGTTTGTTTAATGAACAAATCACTGATGGATTCAGCTCTGGAATTTTATTTGAAAAGCTAACAACTGGTGCGATCCCACATTTCTGGCTGGATGCTAGCTCCACTAACTATACCTCTCCGGGTAGCTCTGGCACGGTGGTTTGGCAACCCACAGAGCCAGATTCACAATCTCTGCGTCCTGTTGGTGTGATTCAGTGCATGGAACATCCTTCAGCTCAAGAGCAAGCCGCCTCTAACCATGTCCCAAAACCAAGATTTCTGAGCCTCTTTCACCTCTCCCGAGCCAACCTAAATGTGGAGATTGTTGAAGCTTCGGCTCTCCTGAATGGACCACCACAACCTCAGAAGCCCAATTGCATTCCTATCAACGGGCGTCAGGGAGGTGGTTTTTGAGTCTCCACCCTATGGAACTCGAAAATATCTTTGACCGTTTGCAGGTAACAGAAAGTCTTGAGCTTTGGAAATCTAAGGATGAAACCACTCATCGCCAGCTCAAGATCCTGCATTTCATCGAAGGTGGAGATTGGACTTCAAGTTTAGTGGCTCTTGAAACTTTGTTCAGTGATACCAACAGCCTCCTCATTAAGATTTTTTGCATTCAGTGGGCCATTGGTATCAGCGAAACGATTTTTGATCTTCCTCTGAGAAACCGATGGATCGATCAATGGAAAGAGTGTCCTGACTGGAGTCTTGACCCTTGGGGACGTTTTCTCAATCGTTTTCAATCTGCCGTTCAGTGTTACTTCGATCAGAGCCTTACCGATGCGGAACGCCTTTTTAAGGCTAATTTGGCTGAGTCAGAAGCCCTCAATTACCCACGGGCTACCGCGCGGTGTTTGTTTCACCTAGGACTCATCTATAAAACTTGGGGCCAAACAGATCGCGCACTCGATTTTTTTAATAAGGCCAACTCGATTGCCACTGAACACTCCCTCTTTCGCACTCGTGCTCGGATTGAGGAACAGGAAAAGCTCCTGTTGGAGGGTATCCAAAGTGGAGAACATGGTCTCGCTGTTGTAGAAAAACTCCTGATGGAGAAAAAATTCCGAGCGGCCCGAAAACAAGTATTACTCTGCTGTCGCAAACGCCGAAGCGAGAAGCGAACTTGGGCCGCATCTTCTGAAAATGCCTATCTCGCCCTCGTCTGTTATGCGTTCCAACAAGCCCATCGTTTTAATCGCCTTTTGCGAACTATTAACGACAACCTGGTCCTTGAAACCACTTTGCGGATGGCCTCAAAAATCGCTCCGCTTCCACTTCGTGAAAAAAGTCAATTGGACTATTTGCAAAGCCTTTCCGGTTTTTCGCAGATTCAACGCTCTGCCGACATGCAAAAGGTCACCATAGGCACCAAGACGATCACCCAAGCTGAGGACCGCGAAGTCACCATATTTCTACATTCCCTCATCGAAAAAGAACAAGGTCTCACCAAAAACGACATGGCCCAACTTCTCTGGCAAACAGCCTACGACCCACTATATCATGACCCCAAAATTTATCGAGTTATCCATCGCGCTCGTAAATGGATCGGCCTGCAGGATTTCATCATCAATAAATATGGCCTCTATCTACTCGGCACACACCTACGATAGCCTCCCCGTTGAATGACATTCTGTCATGAAGCAGGAGCTCTTCGCGACAAATTAACTGTTTTTCTTTCATCCCTCCTAAGGTAGCCATCCTTCCAAAGCGTAAAAGGAGTATGGCGATGAAAGCAAAGCTATTAAAGGCAAACTCAATGGTTCTATTCGGAATTTTCGTCGGATTTTCAATGGGATGTCAGGGGATCAATACAAATTTCCTTCCTAAAAAGGAACTCACATCCGCTGAAGTCCTTGAAGCGAGCGAAATCTTTTGTCCTCAGGGAAAAACACTGATTGAAGTTTCTGAGCGCCGAGAATCAGGAGACCCCTCTGAATTTGGGGATATAAAAAAACGAGAAAGCTTATTTTACTTTAATAGAGGAAGCTTCAAATGTGCGCTGGAAACGGCCTACGAAGAGCGTCCATTTATGCCTCTCCCACCCTTCTTCGACTTTCACACCATCACCGAAGTCAAATTCAATTCGAACTGTCTCCCCAATGGATTCCTATTCAAAGTTGAAAGTTCCGATCATTTCGATTCAGTGATTAACACCCTAGAACTCAGACCCTTATTTGAAGACGAAGAAACTAAGAATCTGAAGGTGCACTTTAGAACCCATGATGACAAGTCACTGGCATCACTGAATGAAAAAACAGGTTTGAAGATTCTAACATGTGAGTAGGCGATAGAGGTCGAACACCTAGTAAGACTTAGGGTCCAAAGATGTCTATTAGGCCCTATTTATTACAAAACTTTATATACTATTGGAAACTGAAAGATTAACCTTTTACTGTCTCTGCTCCAAAGTGGTCTTTAAAATGATAAAAACAAAGGAGCTTTTTATGAAATTGTTCATGGTTCTAGCCATTGCCCTCTTCACCCAAGTGACTCTGGCCGATGTTTCGATGGTAGCTATTAAACCTGCCAAAACGGTTTTTAAAGATGGTGTGAAAACCGATTTAGTTGGAACAATCAATATTGACATGGCTAATGAGAAAATTACTGTGTCTTTATTTAACGATATCTGCGGTCAGTTGTTTCCATCAGGTCATATCGGCTGTATGGCGGCTGCAATCCTTGTAGAACAGTTTGAAGTCCCGTTGCTAAACGTGGAAGATTCCTGTGGATCGAAGGTCTATTCAGGAGAAATGAATAAACTTCCAGTTGATGGCAACCGTACCTATATTACGGTCATTGATAATACTCAACGAAGATGCAAGGACCTTAGACCGGCCACTGTTGAAACTACCGTCAGTGTTACCTATGGTTGGAATGCTGGAAGTGTAAAATATCTTTTGCACTCTGAACCCCGTTTTTAACTATTTGGGTATCCTTCTATTGTAATGGTACGCTTCTACCGCAGCATCATCTGAGATTCGGCAGCAAATTGTAGAAATCAATATTGAAATTGACGACCATCTCCTCCTTAGAGGCGGAAACTGTTGAACTGTAAGATTCTATAAGATCAACAAGTTGCGCCCTCAGGAGGTGATAGTCATTCTCCGACAAGCTTGATACCGTCGAATAGTGAACATCCTCCTTGGAAGCAAATTGAAGCGAATTGATTGCAGCAATCCGCCATTGAGTATGGTGTTGATTGATATGAGGAGAGTTTCTATCCAAATGAATACTCGTTTTCCCTGGCGTAAGGACTCCTTTTCTCTCCTGAACGAGCCCAACAGAAATAAGAAAAATAACAACCTTTCTTATAGTGTCTTCGCTAGTGCTAAGCACTTTCGAGATTTTTTCAATAGTGCGATATTCAGGGATCGTAATCAACATGTGAATCGTGGGATACAAGGGACTACTATAATAAATATTTTTTGTTTCTTGGGAGAGTTCGGCAGTTTCGCCAACTCTGCTCTTTAAGTTAAGATGGGATTGGCGAAGCATCTCAATCTCGCTCAAGAAGAATTTCTTTAAACCCTGAGTTCCAGCTCTGGCGTAATCAACCAATAACAGAAAAAACTTGGTTTCCTCCTGTGAATGATTGAGAAAATGACTCAAGTTATGTGCCTGTTCGAGACTAAAATGAGCCTCTGAATTGAAAATTTGTGAAACATAGGCATTTTGACATCCAAGTGCTTCTGCAATTCGACTGCGAAATCCACGCTCAATGCCAGCCCGTTTCGCTTCCACTTCCAAAAGGTATTTTTTGTAGTCATTATAATGATATACGGCAGATATTTTTTCCACAAACGAATCCTACATTTATAGTATAACTTAACATAAAAGGCATTTTTTTACTAACTTTAAATACATCATCTAATACAGGTTTGCTATGAAGTCGATCAGCGCAGAACGGGTGGCCACCGAACTCTGGGCACTCAAATTGCTCTGAAAGGAAGATCTTATGATAACCCCAAAATTAAAACACTCTAAATTAAATGTATTTATTTTTTCGCTTCTCCTATCTCTAGCGACCTCCGCATCGTGGGCGGTGACCGGAGGTAATGCTGGAGGAGGGGGCAATCTCGACACCGGAGAAGCGATTACAAAGGACGATTTACGACAGACTCTCACTCAGATTCAAAAACCAGTTGTTGGATTTTTTAAGTTTCTATCTATATCCTCCTACAATAACCGACTGGGCTATCTTGGGACCTTCGGAGAGAACCGAACCGATTTGGGCAAAAAGCTTTATGGCGGTCCCAAGGAAAATGCCGTCATGGCAAAAGTACTGGCAACAGCTCCCAGTATCTTGGACGCTGGACCGTGTTTAGATCCGGAAGGGAATCCAAAAGAAGCCTCTGCCCTAAGTAATCCCGATCGGATTTGCTTTAGTCTAGAACTCTTGAGCCAGCGAAAGGATTTACGAAAATCGAATTTAAATACTGCGCTCGTCGCACTCGCTGGCCACGAGTATTCCCACCTTGTCGGTGCGTCCGAGGAAGAGGCTTATTTTCTTCAGAAAGAAATACTCAGTAACTTTTCTGAAAAGGCCTACTTCGCTGTTTTGAACAAGTATTCGGACTTCTCAAATATGTTCCACTGGGTATCCTCTAATTTAGATGGATTACTAAAAGACCTAAACAACCACACTCCTCATTCTTCCCTTTGTATTGATTTGGGGTTTCTATTGGGAAGCGCAATCGCCTCTAATGATTCCTTTAACAGCCATCAATCAGGCATCAGCTTTATTAGCCGCTATGAATTTAACCAACTTTTGCCAGGTCTTTACAAATGGAAAAACACCTTTTCATATTGTAAGAATGACCCTCATACCCTTGAGCAGATGAATAAGATTTTTGGGCAAAGGACCGAAATTTCACTAGAGGAATACCTCGATGCCATCGGCTCAAAAGGATATATCAAAATAAAGGGCCTCGTAAGAAAGGTCCACTATGGTGATCAAACGACTTTGACACTCGAATTATTGGACCTCAAACGTGGCATAGATGCCATCAAAGAAGACTTGTAACGTCCCGGTCCTTGCCTGCAATTCCATCGATGTTGGGACCATGATCGAACAGTATAGCCCCAACATCGAATCCACTATCGATCATAGGAAACAAAAATCGTCACTCTGTCTAAATCTCTACAGGTGAATAAAATATGTTTACATGGTAAGGTCCTCCGATGCTTTTTTCTAAAAGGAGATAAACCATGCCAAAAAATCCATTTCTCTTCGGATTTGTTTCATGGAGCCTCAGCCTAATCGCTGTTACGGCTTCTGCAGCAAATCCTCCTATGTCCACCTCAAATCCACAGGAGCTTGAGACCCGTATTGAAACGATGCTGATCGCACAAAAACCGCAACAAAAAATATCGGGGCTCACTTGCAGCACCTCGGCTGATTTTTTTGAGCGCGAAGGAATCGACGATGCCATCCGAGAAAGTGCACTCCGATCCCTACGCCGTAATCGCAATGCTGGTACCAGTTCGAAACCTACCGACAGCGGAGCTTGCGATGTGAACACGGTGCTTTCCACTGAGACTATTCTGAAACTGAAAAAAATCAGCGTAGCTCGGCTCACTTCGACTGCTGCCGCCCAACCCGAACTCGCCGCGGCGATTGGTTGTCTCAAGCAAAAATCGGTATTTAAAGATTACGTCTCTGAACTCCGTGCCGCCTCCGAACGCGTGTGGTCTGGGCTCTCTATGACGTTGAAAAACGCCATTGTCGCTGAAATTAAAGCCCAGAACCCAGCAGTCGCGATTTCTGAAGCGACTCTCGCTAAAGAACTGATTCAGCCCTCCAAG
>JBILOD010000353.1:0-4664 GCA_044374645.1 Pseudobdellovibrionaceae bacterium
CCTGCCCCAGGTTCGCATCATCATAAACTCCCTTCGAGAATTCACCCTTGCGCTCAGATTCGGAAGCTGCAAAAGCCAGAGCTTTGTCATATAGAGCCATCAAGCGTTGAGTTTGGTCGATGACGTTCGGCAACCTCTGAACGTATTCATCGAGAGCCCGTTCATACTGAGCATCATCAATGGAAATTCCCCATTGCTCGAAGGTCTCTTTCGAAGAGGGTATTAGAAGGCCCTGCCCATTTTTTTTATCTTCAGAAGGCTGGGCCCCTATGGCAGTTTGACCAAAGCTCAATTGCAAAACCAGGGCTATTACGGCGGTGTTAAACAAGGTGAAACTCTTGGTCATTAAAATGATCCTTTCACACAAACTCCCCCTCAAATTGATGGGTAAGCTTAGCGAGTCCCTTTAAGGACGACAAAATCTACTCCAACAGAGCCGATGGCCTATTTGCAATATTCACTAAATGAATATCAATTTGTTTGAAAGGAATTTTAATGCGGTAGATTCAATGACCTACTCACCCATGAAACGTTTTTCAGGTGGGTGCCTTTTTTTGTCAGCATGAAGGATAAATTGGGGCCAGATCACAGCAGTACATCCCGTTCTGCTCATAAAATTCGTAAATAGTCCTTATCCAACATTTTGAAAAAAATATGTCAGTTCTTCTCCAATAAAGAATTGTCCTAAAACCCTGAGCCTGGACTTGGGTTTAAACAACTAATCAGCGCGAGGCCAATTCTACTCTGGAAGTAGGGCGAGTGAGCATTGATTACCTTGATGGTCTAGAATCGAACGGAGCTTGATTACTATTTGACGATACTCATTGTTTTCAGGATCATTGATAATGATCCAATCAAATTTTTCCCACAAAATCTTTCGCATTAAGCGTCGTTTGAACGGGGACAAAAGATAAGATTGAAAATCCGAAGAGTGTGAGTAGTTTTTAATATCCTGTGTTTTTAGGCTGGCCTCCATTTTTTGTCGCTCTTGTTTTTCGATGGAGTTCAATTGGTCCGCAAACCAAACTGAATCTATTTTACGGCCTTGATAGCCCCACTTTTCCCTCTCCCGCAACTTTATAGTTAAGCTATCTAGTAGGAAAGGCTCCTGAAATTGAGCGACATATTTCAAGGCGAAAGGTTCAATGGTAAATCTTGAAAGTATAAGTTGCTTTAGGGCTTCAATTTGTGATTCTGAGCGAAACTCTTTTAGGAGGTCAAAATACTCACGTTCTTGACGGTCGTTTTCTGCAAAATCTTCGGGATACGTCCGATTAACCTGATACTCGAATTCGATCTGTGACTGCCGCAATCGCAGGCCTAGCAGTAGGGATTGTTGAAGCTCTTTCGTGTCAAATTCCGCCAATATTTCGAAAAATTGAAAAACGCTCACCAGAGCGTCTGCTTGGGCGGCAGCAACGAAGTTTTGATATTTAATTAAGGTGTCGAATTTTAGAATCTTCTTAAGAACTTCTGAATTTTCCAAAATATCCGGTCGAAGCGCTTGAGAAAATACCTCTTTAGTTGCTTTGGAGTATTGGTTACGATCAATAGAATTATTTATATCAGCATTTGCTTTTTCGGCAATTGGGTTCGAGGTCTTAGATACTTTAGAAGAAGAGTATCTACCTAGCCCATTTTGATTGTGAGTCTTTTTGATGTACCTGTAGGCTGCATTAAGTTTCTTACTGAGTTCTTCGGAGCCGCTTCGGTCGGGGTGAGCCTCCATCATTCTTTTTCGAAATTGTTGTTTTATTGAATCCAGAGATTGATCAGGTTTTACACCAAGGTCTGCATAGGGGTCTCCCCTATAGTTATCGATTAATGGATTCCTACTTTGAGCAGCCTTTCCATTAGAAACTAATCCAATCAAGACAGCTGCAAATATTAGGACTGAAAACTGAGTATCCAAAACGTTTAACACTATTCATCTTTTAACCTTCCCTAGGATAGGTCCAGCTGAAAAAGACCACCCTCTCCTTTGGCACCACTTCACTTCTCACCCAAAGTAAAGGAGCTACGCCTCGATCGATTTGAAGCTTGGCGCCTTGAAATTGGCTTTTTTTTAGCGGAACCCAGAATAGAGACTTCCGCTGAGGGAGAAACGCCAGACACTTAAACCTGAGAGTCACCTGACGCGGTCTTTTGCAAGTTAAATGCCGCAATGAGAGAGCAAGTAAATACTTTTGGCTTTAGGCGGAGTGCAAAGGCTTTTGACGAAGTGCCTCTTTAAGTCGTGTACTGTGATTCTTTGTAGTTCTTCACTTTTTTGAGGGAGAATCCTTCAGCTCCAGGACCAACCTCGAAAGGTAAATGGAATTGCATCACTCTTTGCCCCCAATAAATAAGCGTGGAGTTCATTAGCTCAGAGTTAATATCGGGAGAACTGAGCGCATTAGGTTGAGTATTTACAGCATAGTTTTCAGGTGTACTTTGCCGAACCACGGCTGAACAGAAATCACTCGCTGAAGTGTTAGTTTGAGCCTGCGTTTTTGCGGAGATTGGAATCAAGAAAGCTGATAGAAGTGAAAATGAAAACAATTGCCTAGGTAAGATTTTGAATTTAAGTTTCCAAAAACCTGACAAATTCAATAATGCCATAATCGATTCAAACCATTTCCTGTGGAATGGATTTTCCAGTATGCAGGAGAATGGCCCCAACAGGGAAATACCATGCTAAGTCGGTGCCAAATTGAGAGATGAATAAAATCCATTTAGAAAGGGACTTCACCAAGAACAGGGAGCCCCTAAAAGCGTCAACCTTTTAGTCGGCATTTCAGTAAATTGGCCTCTTCACTAGACCATCTCCAAATTAAAAACAGTTCTCATCATGTCTTATTGGCTTAGGTTTTGCACATTAACTACTACAGCACCAATGCTCCAATTTGTTTAGAGAGGAATATCCATGTTTCCGAAATTAAGTCGCCATCTGATAGTAATAATCACTACAAACCTCTTATCATTTAATCTATTTGCCATGACCTGTGGGGAAGTGATTTCCGAATTACCACCAGAGCTTGCTGAAGTGATCGCCTCAATCCCTCAAATACAAACCGAGACGAAAGATGTTAAAACCTGGTTTCAAAACCGCGACAGGTCAGTAGTTACGCTTGTAAGCGCATTGAATCCAAGCGATTGGGTCGACGCCGGTAAAGAAAGAGCATTAGGTACGATAATCCAGGATCCAGAAAGCGTGCTGAATAATGTGATTGTAGGTGTCGATCAAGGTGAAACCCATGACACATTTACAACTTCTATTTTTGCAGGTTTGGCCATAGAGCTCAAAAACGTTAACTCAAACGGGTATGCCTTTTATCATGTTTTGTTAAAGACCAATGAGGGAATCAAGGAGGTCCCGCTCACCGGGGCCCATTCCGTAAAAATATATCGACCACTAAAGGACTAAGTATCAATCACCGACAATGAGACTCCGTCTGCCTTTTCAGGAACATACGGAGTCTCTGGCAAAGGAGCTAGAATCAATTAAGCTTCGCCAAAATTACGGGCTGCATCTTGCAAGCTCACACTCACCATTGTCGATACGCCGCGCTCTTGCATCGTCACGCCATAGAGCTTTTTCGCCACTTCCATCGTGTGCTTATTGTGCGTCACAACGATAATCTGGCTGCGTTTAGCCATCTCACGAACAAGGTCGTTGAAACGGAAAACGTTAGCATCATCCAGTGGCGCATCCACCTCATCCAGTAAACAGTATGGAGATGGCTTTACGAGGAAGATCGCAAAGATCAATGCGACCGCCGTCAGAGCTTTTTCGCCCCCTGACATCAAGGTCACACTTTGCATTTTTTTACCTGGAGGTTTAGCGATGATTTCAATCCCCATTTCTTGCGATTCAGGATCTTCATGAAGCTCTAAACGAGCTTCCCCACCACCAAACAACACCGGGAACACTTTCATAAAGCGCTCATTCACCATATCGAAAGTCTCTTTGAATCGTTTATGGCAAATCTTATTGATTCGCTCAATCACGCGGCGAAGTTGCTCTTTGGCTTCTTGCAGATCATTCTGCTGTTGCACCAGAAACTCATAGCGCTTCGAAGTTTCTTCGTACTCTTCAATGGCCGAAAGATTAACCTCTCCGATCTTACTGATCTTTTCACGGAGATCCTTAAGATCCCGTTCGGCCTGTTGAGTGTCGCCTTCGCGCCCCTCAAACCGCCCCACCACATCCGGAAGCTCGATCATATAGCGTTCACGGATTTGATCACGCAGGTATTGCTCTTTCATTCGAGCCTGTTCGAGCTGTAATTTGCTTTCATTCATACGCATTTGCAATTGATTGCGGTCACGCTGCAAAGTTTGAACTCGCTCTTCGAGTTCACGAGTGTCTTCTGATGACACTTCGTACTCATCTCGTGCCAACGCCAAATGTTGACGTGCTTCTTCGACGGTGACGATGAGTTTTTCGAGATCGCGTTTTTCTTCTTCCATCCGCCATTGGTTTGCCGTGAGGCTGGTCGCATTCTTAGACGACTCCTCCGACATCCGCGACAATTGGCTGCGCAAATCCGTCAACATACGATCAACAGATTGAAGCTGTTTTTGAACACCTTCAAGTTCCTGACTCTTAGAGACGTAGCTCACCTTGAGCTCCATCACTTGATTTTGCAAACCTTCAAAACCCAATTTATTTTGGGCTAACT
>JBILOD010000504.1:0-3252 GCA_044374645.1 Pseudobdellovibrionaceae bacterium
TCTTCCAGTTCTGCCTTTTTAAAGCGCGATTCTTGGAGGTTTTGCTCAAGTTCTGAATGACGCTCCTCGAGCGTTTGATACTGAAGTACTAGTTTTTGTACTTCTTTATCCTGGCGATCGACGGCATACTCAGCATTGGTCACTTCAGTCTGAGCGCGTTCGAGATCTTTTTTGAGCTCAGCAACACGAATTTCTTGTTCTTGTCGACGTTTCTGTGCGCCCTCAAAATCCGTGACTACGTTGGTCAACTGCTGCTCAAGCTTTTTCATCGCCGCTTGTGCCAAAACCAGTTTTCCAGACCACTCTTCTTTTTGTTGAGTGAGTTCCTTAATCTCACGACGACGTTTTAAGACTCCGCTTTCAGCCGTTTCACGAGCCCCGCCGGTCAACACTCCATCTGCCGACAGTGTGTCCCCTTCTAAGGTAACGAAAGACCATCCTGGATACTCAGCACGCAAGGCTAAGGCCGAGCGAATATCTTCGACAATCGCCACATCACCCAAGAGGTGCTGAATGGTAGGACGAACCTCTTCGCTGCATTCAATCACATCACGAAGAATGGCAACGACGTTTCCTGGAGCTTGCAGAGCTGACTTGTTCGCAGAGTCGGCCCAAGGAGTGTTAAAGAAAGACGTGCGCCCACCTTTTGAGGATTTAAGATGATCGACCGCTTCGACGGCCAATGTTTCTTTGGACGAAAGGAGCATTTGTAGTTTGGAACCCAAAGCCGCTTCCATAGCCACCTCGTACTGAGATGGAACTTCTACAACTTCCGCCACCGGCTGAAAACTCACTTCTACCGTGCCATCAGCTCGTAGCTGCTGCTCGGCCCGAGCCTTTTGCCAGTGCATTACGGTTTTTACGCCTTCTTCGAACCCCTCAAAATTGCCTTGGAGACTCTCGAGGCCATACAACCGACTGGTCACTTGATTGAGATTGTCTTTAAATAAATCGACTTCCTGGCGCTTCTCTTCGAGGTCCCGTTGCAGAACTTTTTTATTGGCCTCAAAGGACTCCACGTCTTGAGAAAGATCAAAGCCCAACTGACGTTCTTTTTCGAATTGATTTTCAACCTTAACTCGACGCTGTTTGAATTCTTCAACCTTTGAGTGCAACTCCTGCAAGAGGCTTTCCTGATGCTCGCGCCGGCTTTGCATATCATCGATCTGTGTTTGCATGGACTGCACTTTCGCTTCCACCGCGCTCACACTTTGCCCTACAGCGAACATCTCACGACGCTTCGTTGTGAGATCTTCATCGATTTCTTGCACACGCGACTGATGTTCTTCATAAACCGCGTTTTTCTCTTCATACTCTGATTTCAACGAATCCACTAAAGCCAATAGCTCTTCCGCTCGGACGGTGAGTTCTTGAAAATCGCGATCGAGCAACTCTTCACGGGCCTTTTGCTCTTGCAAAAGAGTTCCGGTCATTTGCTCATTACGCCGACCTTGTTCAATCTCAAACCGTAACTCTTGAAGCTGCATTTCTTTTTTCTGCACCTGACTCTGTAGTTCGTAGTGCAGAGACTGCAATTGATCGACCTTTTTTTCCTGTTCAAGCAAAGTCAAACGACGGGTTTCTAGATCTGACTGCATACTGGAAAGATCCGTATCGCCGGTTAATTCCTGAGAATGAGCCTCATTATAAGTGGTTTCTGCCACTTCCGCCTTCGATGAAAGCTCTTTGTATTGAATGGAAGCCAACCACAAATCCAGGTCTTCAATTTGATTTTTCAAATTACGATAGCGTTCCGCTCGCTGTGCCTGACGTTGCAAAGAGTCAATCTGGCGTTTGAGTTCACCTGTGATGTCTTGTAAACGAATTAAGTTTTGATCGGTCGATTGAAGTTTGCGTTGGGATTCTTTTTTACGCACTTTAAACTTGGTTATTCCGGCCGCTTCTTCAATAAGTGTGCGACGATCTTCTGGCTTGGACGTAATGATTTTACCGATGGCCCCCTGCTCGATGATCGAAAATCCTTTCGAACCGGCTCCTGTGTCCATAAAAATCTCTTGGACATCCTTAAGGCGGGCAGACTCTTTATTTATCAGGTACTCGGATTCGCCATTGCGATGCAACCGTCGGGTCACCATGAGTTCGGAATAAGACGCATATTTGGCCGGGAATGGACCACCATCGTTTTCCAGAACGAGAGAAACTTCCGCCAAGCCGAGCGGAGCATAAGCTTCAGAACCGGCAAAGATGACGTCTTCCATGGAGCTACCCCGCAAATGCTTGGCAGACATCTCACCCATCACCCAAACGAGGGCATCCACAATATTGGACTTTCCGCAACCATTTGGACCCACTATCCCTGTGATCCCAGCGTCAAAATGAATGACTGTGCGATCTTTAAAAGATTTGAACCCCACCAATTCAAGCTTCTTAATTCTCATCCTTGTTGCATCCTTCGTTGTATAAAAAAATATTAATCACTATAGCCAAATGTTTTGCGAATTTAAAAGCGAAAACGCCCAAAAAAATAAAAAGCTTGCCTCCAAAAAAAGGAAAGCGCGCCATTAACCGTCTTTGACTTTCCGGAAAACGAGTTCGGAGCGCAGCCAAAGGCGAGCACCGCTTGTCTGAGGCTTTACGGAAAGGTCGAAGACGATTTATGGCGTGCCTCCAAAATAAGAGGCAAGCCTTGATCGCATAGTGCTAGGGCAACTATTTTAATGTTGAACGGTAGGTTTGTGTTTTAGTACGGCCTGTGCTGCAGCCAGTCTAGCGATGGGTACTCGATAAGGAGAGCAACTCACATAGGTGAGTCCGACCTTGTGGAAGAACTCCACGCTCGCAGGATCTCCACCATGCTCACCGCAAATGCCAGTTTTCAAGTCAGGCTTCGCAAAGTGACCCAAGTCAACAGCCGTTTTTACTAATGAACCCACGCCCACTTGATCTAAACTCACGAATGGGTCTCGTGCGAAAAGCCCTTGAGATACGTAGCTACCAAGGAAACGCCCTGCATCGTCTCGCGACAATCCCAATGTGGTCTGCGTCAAATCATTGGTACCAAAACTGAAGAAGTCAGCATGCCGAGCAATGGCGTCAGCCGTTACGGCCGCGCGAGGAAGCTCAATCATAGTCCCCACTTGAAATTTAAACTCAACGCCCTTTTCCTTCTGTACTTTACGCACAGTTTCTTCGGTCAGAGTTCGCAGCTGAGCCAGCTCTTTATCGATCATCACCAACGGGATCATGATCTCAGGAGTGAGTGTCAAACCTTCTTTAATCGCCATACAAGTG
>JBILOD010000270.1:0-5746 GCA_044374645.1 Pseudobdellovibrionaceae bacterium
GGAGTCAAAAAAGCAGCACAATTTTATTTTAAAAAGCATCCAAGCGAGCTTTCTCTGAATGAAAGTGTATTTTTGGTTTTTCTGTTGCCGTCACCAGAAAAATATTCGCATTCTTATTTTCGTAAAGAGCTCACCCAATTTGCACGTCGTCGGATGAAAACACTTCTCAATAGTCTATATAAAACTGGCAAAGTAAAAGAGAGTGAGTATCGTGAAGCGATTGATCAGCTCGCGTACTTTCCCGGTAGTGCGCCAGAACCGGAGCCCATTGTCGAAGAAGCGGTGGAGGAGGTGCCTACCATGGATCAATTGGAGAGCACACCTGTCGAGGAAAACTAAAGTTGTCGGCTAGTGCTTCGACCGCTAGCCAACTTTTTTACTGTCCAACATTGCAGAAACCTGGTTGAGCTTGTCTGCGAGTTCTTGGATTTCGTCTCCCTCTCGCAATTTTGTACGATAGGTAGTGTTACCATCAAGAAGGGCATTTAGATGCCGTATAAGGGGAAGGAGGGGGCCTACAAACCGGTGTAGAAATACAATCTCAATCACAAAGGTGAACGCGCCCATGACCACGAGGGTAATGAGAGTCACCAATGAAACTGACAGGGTGTATTCGGATAACATCTCATTCATCTGATTATTGGTAGTGTTTGTTACTAGAGTTGCAAATTTATGATAAGCCACTAAATTTATGATCAAAACAGAAATGGCAATAAGCAGAAAGTGAAAGTAGGCATATTTTAGCTGCTTTCGTGGAAAGAGCAAAAATCGGGTGAAAGATCGTCCCGTTAACGCCTGCGTCTTTGTTTCCGACCTATTGATAGAAGCTTCTTGATCTGACATAAACCCCTCGAAGTAAATAAAGTTTAATTTCTGAAAAGTGAACTCGTAAATCTAAAGATTCGTGCATCACCACCAGGATCTGTATTTCTATGATATACAAGAACGCCATTCATGTAACGTGCTACTCCAACTCTAATATCAAAGCCTAGGGCTGGACCAGGGCAACTGCTATCCGCAAGTCCTAGGTATTCAGGAGTGTCTTTAGTGCCTCCGCAGAGCGGTCGAAACTCAATAACCGCCTGAAGGGGACAGAACTCATTTGCGGTGGTTAGGTTTGGCATAGGGCAACGTTGCCCGGTTTCGCGAAAGAGTACTACATTAGTTGTTAGACCACCCGCTAAAAGCAAAGAGCCGGTAGGTGGGTCCGGCCAGACCCCTCCTTGATAGCTCTGTTGTTCGATGGGTGCAAACATCGCCATATCATAAAAGTTCGCCTCATTGCATGGAGAGGGCTGTGCCGTAATACATTTCTGAAGTGCCGCATTGGAGCTGTACCTTGAAAATCGCAGGGCTACTTCATTTGCTACATCTTCAGCCAAGGTATAAATCATCTGATTCTTATTCGCAAAAGTGAGTGATGCTTTCCAATCGGCCTTTAGGTCTAAGGCCTTCGAAAGCAGCACGCCCTGATAAATTAGGCTTACCAATCCAACAGCAGACACTATCAGTAGAAGCGATAAGCCTCGCTCATTTCTCAGTTGCGCAGTGAGTGGCGATGGGCTGGTCCAATTGGTCTCTGTGGTTTTATTCATTAGTCTGTCCAGGTGGCTGAGGATTTTCCAGACGGATGCCAACGGCTGTAGCTACACATAAAGGCATAGCTGTAATAACCACTGAAGTTTTTCGAGACAAAACTATTTGCGGCTTTCATTATTATGGTTCCAGAACTACTCTCAATGCTTAGACGATTTCTGAGAATTCTAATTTTACTCAGAGAGGCATTATTGGCGCAAAGTTGAGTAGTAATATCTTCCCAGGGCATCGGGCTACTTGTACCAGTTGCTTTTGTCACAGAGTCATATACTCCCCAAGCCATCCCTCCCGGATTCCCGTTCTGAAGTACTGTATAAAGATACGGAATATTTGCTGATGTCGTATCAATCATTAATGGAGGGTTGTTTGGCACCATAAACTGTGCGAACTCAATAGCGCTTCCTTCAATTCCCAGGGATTTGTTTTTCGCAGGAAGATTTTGTTTACCCACTAGGTATTCATAATTGTACCAATAGACGTCATTAAAGTCCTGCTTGTTGTCACTTTGATTGAAACCGTTCCAAGTATCAAAGCACCGAAGCTTTTTCTTACGGCCGTACGTCCAAAGACCTGTGTCATTCTTACTATCCTGTACTTTTACGCCATTCACCAGCGTAAACCCATAAGGACTGTCGTACATAGGAAGTGTTGCAGGTACTGTATACTCAGCTGGTAAATCTTGAGCTGAAGTCAGGTTTGCCTGACACGTGCGATGCGTGTAGTTGCTAACTATTTTTGCTTTATAAGTCGGACCATCTGGCTCACCTGGCAATTGTAGGTTACTCGAAACCCGCTGGAGAATAATTTCCCCTGAAAAGCCAGAAGGGATAGGGCAATTTCGGTCGCGAGGTGTGATGCTTGTTCCGGCGTCAAACTCGACCTGGCAGATTTCAAAAGTTGGATCACTGGCGCTTACTGCCTGCACTACAATCTTCTCGCTTGGATCAAAATCAATTCGAATTCGAGCGCTTGGATTTATATCTTTAATAGTGCCGCCAGGGATGGTAAGCCAAAGAGACTCAGATAAATAAAAATAAACGTTCGGAACTCTAATAACCGGAAGATACTTTGCTGTCGTGTTGCTCGCCGGAAAGTTAGGCATTTGACAAGCTGTTTCGGCAGAACTACTCCCAAAAGTCATAGTGCCCGAAATATCATTAGGAGGAGAAGACATGTTTGGTCCTTCTTTAATCCCCTGCACGGTTATGGTGGTAGAGCACTGCCGGCTATTTCCATCAACTTTACACTCCATCTGGGACGTTGTTGGACCTGAAAGTAGGGGCAAATTATTGAAATAGGGAGATGTCAAGTAGGACCAGGTGACACTTGGTTCAGCATTGCAACAGTTCCCCGATTTAAAATTGAGGGAAACTTGGCCACTTTCATCCTTTCGGATTTTAACTGGATTACTGAGAATACCATCGGTGGAGGGAGTCTTGTCGCTCAAAACAATCTGGTGAGTGGCTACAACTTTAGGAACTAACAAAGTTTCCATTTGAACATCTGAAAACCGATTCTTTAGAGTGAGCGTAACTGGATAGCTACCCCTCGGTTGATTAGTTAAAAAATTGAAACTCAGCAAATCGTCAGTGCCAACGACAGAATTGGTTGGTTGAATTTGATCCTGAATCTTTATTTGGCTAAAAGTAATTTCTTCATCATCTCCGACGAAAACGCTAAATGATTTATTTGTGTCAACACAGTTACGTTCAGGAGAAAAGTTTGATGTGGGAAGATACTGATGCTCCGGAATTCCGACTAGTCTGACAGTGATATAATTGGTTGATTCAACCTCTTTACCCATGACGTCGGTTGCTACGACCCTAAATTGGTAAAAGCCAGATTTGAATCCCGGGGCAATATATTCAGTGTTCGTACTGTTGATAGTCCAACGATAATTTGGATCAAGTGGAACAGCATTTGATCCAATTTGGAAAGCTGCTGCTTGGTATGGTGAAGCGAGGCGCGAGTTTGCTGCCACGGTGACTTGGGTGCCAAAGTTAAAAACTTGATTGGGAATGGCTCCGTTCAAATTAATTGCCCAAGGGCCTAATCCGCTATTGCCCGGGGTCATTACGTCAGACCATTCTTTGGCAAGAAGTTCTGATGGAACAGTCATGTCATCAAAATTCTTCGCGTTGGGTCCAGTGAGAGACCGGGATTGAACCCTCATTGAGACAAGTCCATAAGGGTTACTTATAAGGGTTTCAAATCGAAGCCCGGAAATTGCCTGACCAGGATGACCATAAAATTTGGGAATGGTGAATATACCTTTGGTGTTCGGGGTTATTGCAGCATCGAGTTGGTTGAGTAAATTGCGAATCTGAATTCCCCTTTGGAGTGGGATATAAAACTCTCCATCCACCGTTGGGATGACTAAGTCACTGTCAACGATATCTTCTCTGAGGCCAATTGAATATCGAATGGCCAGGGACATGGCTTTTGTGCAACTTTGGGCAAAGTTGAGACAGAATGGTTCAAACCAAACTTTTGCCATGAGAGGGCAAGATCCCGTTGATGCTGCTTCTGCAGCAGTACAGCGGATTCCGGTATTTTTATAATAAACATCTTCGCCCGCAACGACCCTGGATGGTTCTAGAGAGCCATTTTCTGCAAGGTAGAACTTGAAACCCCGTCCAGTTTCTTCCATTTCGGTTTTGTTACAGCCATAAGTTTCAGTTCCAGTGATATCGGGAATACACTTTTTCAGAAGTTCAGGTCTTTGAAGTGTGCTCACTGGTCCATAGTCATCAGGAAGACCAGCCATTCCGAGAGATTCGGTGACTTTGGCCGAAGCAATCAAGTTGGCCGGGTTCATTGATTGAACCCGAATTTTATTTATGATTTCGTTTCGAGCTTGAAGCAGGTTATACTGAGAGCCACCTCGATTCACTATGCTAAGAGTGGTAACAACTCCGCCAAGGACAATCAAACTGACTCCCATGGCGATTACGACTTCCGCAATGGAATAACCTCTGGAATTATTTTTTACGTTCCACACAAAATACCCCATGCCACTTTCTATACAACTGTCAAATGAACGGTCGGTTTTTAATAAGTCTACAATAGTTATTTCTCTGGCAGTGTATTTTGACGAAGTCTTCACAAAAATTGAACCAAAGTTTATATAAACCGTCTTTATTTGAGAATTGAGATGAATATGTAAATATTCAAACGAATCAATAATAGAAAGCAGTCTCGCTGGAAGTACAGGAATGGGACAAAGGTGTTATGGAAAAACTAAAAAGCCTAGGCAAATAGTAATTATTTACCTAGGCTTGAGGATCGAAGCTCTGTACTGGTATTAGCCTTTTTTCTTACGTTTGTTTGGATCGAGGAATCGGCAACGAATTCGGATCGACTTCGGAGTGGCTTCAATAAGCTCATCGTCAGTGATCCATTCCATCGCTTTTTCAAGAGTCATCGGACGTACTGGTACTAGACGAATGGCTTCGTCGGATCCAGAAGCACGAACGTTAGTTAGTTTTTTCTCGGTACAAACGTTAACAACAAGATCGTTATCTTTAGCGTGTTCACCCACAACCATACCTTCGTAAACATCCGTGGTTGGAGTCACAAACATAACACCACGTTCTTGCAAATTCCAAAGCGAGTAGGCTGTGGCAACCCCTTTTTCCTTTGCAATCATAGCGCCATTGAGACGGCTGCTGATCTCGCCGCGGTAGTCGTCGTAACCATCATACTGAGTATTCAATAAACCAGTTCCGCGAGTGTCAGTCAAAAACTCGGAGCGATAGCCAATCAAACCACGCGCTGGGATACGGAACTCCAAACGTGTACGGCCTGTGCCCTTTGAAGACATATTGGTCATCACGCCTTTTCGGATACCCATTTTCTCGGTTACAACACCGACGAATTGGTCTTCAACGTCAATCGTTGCCACTTCGTATGGTTCAAGGCGAACGCCATCTTTTTCTTTGAAGATAACCTGTGGTTTAGATACACAGAGCTCAAAACCCTCTCGACGCATTTGTTCAATCAAAACGGCCAACTGAAGTTCGCCGCGACCGATAACCTTAAAGGAGTCTGTGAGATCAGTTTTTTCTACGCGAATCGCAACGTTATAAAGAAGTTCTCGCTCAAGGCGCTCGAGGATTTTACGTGAAGTCACGTTTTTACCTTCAAGACC
>JBILOD010000164.1:0-7851 GCA_044374645.1 Pseudobdellovibrionaceae bacterium
CGCCAGAAGGACGTTTTGGTGCTAATCCAGGAACAGGTTTGCGAATTCCAGTGTTTTGGCCAAAGCCAGTGTTTTGAGTAATTCCAGTATTTTTATTTAGACCGGTCTGAGTCGAATTTCGTACAGGCTGATAATGACCAATTTGTGTTGGTGCATTTTGAATCTTACTCAGTCCAGTGTCGATCCGATTCGGAGTTGGAGCCGGCATATTCGCGAATGGATCAATGGGAGGAGAATCGGAACTCACATCGAAGGCGCTATTTGTAAAGTTCATAGGTGGAGGTGCGTCTTGCACATTCGGTGGTGGTACGTCCGGAACAGGGGGTTGGGGTGGTTGTGTAAAAATGGGTGGTGGAATATCAGGAGCAAATGGCGAAGGAGGAGCTGGGATCGGCTTACTCACTTTTGAGAGTTGAGTCGATTCATTGACCTCATTCAAAGAGCCAAAATCCAATTTCGCATAGTTCACCATGCGTTCCTGAGCTGTCGAATACTCAGTTTCAAAAAGGAACTTCATGAATGTGGAGAAATCACTCGGCGTGAAATCTGGGTACTCTTTGTTGAGGAAGCGCGTCAGGTCTTTTTGCAGATCAGTGGATGTCTGATAGCGAAGAGACTTGTCTTTCATGAGGGTTTTCTTAACAATTCGTTCAAGTTCTGCGGGAACCGTTGGATTGACCCGACGGAGTTCCGGAACATCACACTCCTTTATTCGTTTCAGGATGTTCATTTCATTGTTCGCGACGAAGAGGCGATCGTCAGCAATCAATTCCCAAAGAATGATCCCTAAAGAGAATATATCGCTGCTTTGATCAATGACCAAGCCTTCTGCTTGCTCAGGACTCATATAACTGAACTTACCTTTGAGGGTTCCGACGCGAGTGGATTCACCAGCGGCTTCAGCTTTTGCGATACCAAAATCGACGATTTTTACTTCGCCATCATAGCTTATCATGACGTTCTGAGGGCTCATATCCCGATGGATAATATTCAATGGTTTGCCGGTACCTTTGTCGACACAACGGTGTGCATGGTCAAGACCCGCTGCTATTTCACGAACTACATAGCAAATGAAATCGAGTGATAGAGAGAGGCCTTTTTTCTTTTTCTGTTGGAGTATTTGGCGTAGGTTTTGTCCTTGCACATACTCCATTACGATGTAGAGCTGATTTTGGGATGCTTTAAAGTCGATGATTGAAACGACATTATTGTGGTTCAGGTTGACTGCAATCTTCGCTTCTTCTTTGAACATTTCAATGAATTCGCGATTATCGGCAAACTGCGGAAGGATTCTCTTAATAGCCAGGAACTTGTTGATACCATTGGCGCCAACGGACTTCGAAAGATACACTTCGGCCATACCACCGGCGTTTATCTTCTCGAGAAGTATATAATTTCCAAGGCGTTCAAAGTTCTCTGACACGCAAGTCCTTTCTTCTTGTGGAATCTATCGGTAGGATCGCTAAGGATTTTGAGGTCTTAATTACGATTTATGAAGTGGATTGGACTTACGGGCAGTATTGGAGCAGGTAAAAGTACAGTTGCAGACTTATTACGTAAGTCTGGATATCCTGTTATTGATGCAGACTCCGTGGCGCACGAAGGACTAAAGCCTGGCACACAGACCTATGTCGAGATCGTCAATAAATTCGGCCGTGGAATCTTGTTGGCTGATGGTCAGGTCCATCGTCGAGAGCTGGGGCGCCTTGTTTTTGCGGATCCTTCGTTAAAGCAATGGCTTGAAAATGTATTGCATCCAATGGTTCAAGCTCAAGTATCGGCTCTTCGAAAGAAATTACAAATACAGGGATGTAAGATGGCCTTTTATGAAGTGCCGTTATTATTTGAAAAAGGATTACAAACTCAATTTGACCGTGTCGTCGTGGTGTGGGTCTCGGAGAAGATTCAAAAACAAAGATTATTGGCTCGCAATGCCTGGTCGGAGTCAGAAATTCAGCAGCGAATTAGTTCACAGTGGCCGATCGCAGAGAAGCTCAAATTGGCGGATTACGAAATCAATAATGACGGGTCATTGGCAGAATTAGAGCAAGATGTGACGGAACTCATTAGCAAGCTCTTAAACTAGGAGTTGTCATTCACGGTTTGTGTAGCCTGCTCGTTACAATAGATAACCAAATTGTATGTGGGTACTGAGGCCACGGGTTGAAAGAAAGTGAGCATTAAGGGTCATGCTCCACCTCGTACTCAATGAAAAGCTGACTCCGCATCCTGCCGAATAGTGACTCAGCGAAAAAAATGAACCAAGAGCCTGGCCAGTATCCACCTCAAGTTGGGCGCCATAGTTCCAGGATTTTAAATATTTCCAAACGTTGCGTAAGTAAACTTCACGATTGAGATACAGAATAGGGTTAGGTTCTCCTTTGGCTCCCAGGACAAATCCCATGTGCAGCCGATCGCTTGGAGACTCCGGAATTTGATAATCCAGACCGTAAGTATAAACTAAAAATGTTTTCTCATCCAGATAAGGTCCTTGATAAGCACCAACTATGAATGAAAATTGGTCCTTGACGCTCAAAAGCAAATCGAAGCCCTCGCTGGCGCGAGGTTTAGCCTCGGCATTTACGATATTCATTGATTCAAGATTGAGTGATGTTTCCGGCTGCTGCTCAACAGAGGTTGACCCTTCTGTCTGTTGGGTCGGATTTAGGTTGGGAGATGCTAGCAAGCTAGGGCTCCACGTGAAAGCCTGGACGTAGGTCAAAAAGAGGTAAATTAGGTTCTCAATGAAGCGTTGTCGGTTCATGATATCTACTATAACTGAGGAGGAATTCGTGGCCAAGAAGGTTTTCATACTTGCGCTCATTCTATCCGCCCGCTTTGCAATGGCCGGTACAGGATTAAATTATCGTATTCATCATGAGTATCAAAGTTTACGCGCCCTTGGAATGGGTGATGCGTTTGTGGCTGTCGCAAATGACTACAGTGGGTTGTTTTACAATCCGGCAGCTTTAGCGCGACGAGATGATGGTCATATGAATATGTACATTGATTTCGCGGCATCAATGGACATTGGTACCTTTGCTGGCGACGTCATGAAGGCGAGTGAGAATCAGACAAATCCTGAAAGTGCCATGGTTGATATCCTCCAAAGTGCCTACGGAAAGAACTATGGTTTTCGTGCGACTTTGCCTGATGGCATTTGGGTCCGACCTGGCTGGGGAATTGGTATTATTCCGATGGATCTAAGTGTGAACGTTGATGTTCACCAAGGCGGTATGGGACCGGGAATCAATGCGAATGTCATTGCTGATACAATCATCGCCTACGGGTGGGCCAAAGATTTCTATTGGCTGGATCAGGGGCGGACATCAGCAGGTGTCACAATAAAGGCGATTAATCGCGGCTCGTTTAATGAGTTTTTCTCTGCAGTCGATTTGGCAGCAAACCCAGAACTGATTCAACCTTCTAGCTTCAATGAAGGTATGACGGTTGATGCCGATGTAGGTTTTTTGTTTACACCGGAGATGCCAACCGAGGGTTTTCTGTCGCTGCTTCGTCTGGCTAAACCCACCTTTGGGGCTGTGGTACGTAACGTCTTCGACTATGGATTTAAAACAGACCTTAATTTGCTGAACCCGAATGAAAAAAATAGCGCAGATCCTGAAAAACTCTATCGTCGGATTGATCTTGGAAGTCGTTGGGAATATCCGGAACTATTTATTTTCGGGGGGCGGGGTGTGCTCGATGTTCGGGATATACTCCACCCGCAATTCAGTCTGAAAAAGGGACTGCACCTAGGCTTTGAGTTCGACTGGCGTATGTTTTCTTGGTGGAAAGGACAATACCGCTTTGGTATGAGTCAAGGCTACCTCACCGCCGGTATGTCTGCGCTCTTTTCGATTTTCAACTTAGATTTGGTAACTTACTCTGAAGATATCGGAACACGGAACAGTCCGCGCGAAAGCCGCAAGTTTGAAATCCGTATGAACATTGACATCTAATGAGAATTGAAATTTACGTTCCAGACCAAACTCTAGTCACCTAGTGTCTAGTGACTTTACGCAAGGCAAAGGCGGTAACACTTTTTCCGCCTTTAGCAAAGCCCCCGTCTCAAGCCGAGACAACTTCAAAAATAAATTCGGTGTTCTCGCCAACATAGGCTAAACTGAGAGGGTATCAGAGGTTCAATCAATGCTATTGAATGCTCTTACTTTATAAAAAGATTTTTTTGGGGGACATTATGAAATTTTTGAACAACATCAGTGACAAACTTCAACTCAAGAAATTTTGGAAAGATGAGTCTGCTCAAGGCATGACGGAATACATCCTCCTCGTTGTTGTAGTGGTCACTCTGGCTTATATCTTCCGTAATAAGATCAAAACTGCCATTGCGGGCAAAATGGATGATGTTAGCGGTGGTATCAACGACTTTAAGGTTGAACAGCAGTAGTACTACGGGTTTTCCGGGAGGCTCCTCACTATGATGGTTGAGTATGTGTTACTTTTAACAATTCTTTCCACCTTAGTTTTCACTCTGTTTACGGCGGGTAATGGAGCCTTTAATAAAACATTCAATGAATCGGCGCCTCGTCTTGGAGCCCGTGTCGAAAAACTAATCCGCACGGGAGAGGGTTTTGCTAAAGCCAGTGAGAAGTCGAATTGGAAGATTAAATAGAGTTTGCTGAAAAAAGCAGGCTCTTTGAACTGGGGGAGATTTCTATGAGTTTTGACTTGGTAAGCATAGTCACCATAGGATTTTGTCTCTCTGCTATCATGCAAGATCTCAAAGGACGTAGAGTTTCAAATCAATCTATTTTAATTGGTACATTGGCACTAGGGCTTGCCATTCTTTGGGGGACGGGTGTGGCTGGGTTGGCCACTGGCGTTGGCGGATTCGGAGCAACCCTTCTGGTCGGTTTTCTTCTATGGCAGTTTCGAGTTCTCGGTGCTGGGGACGTAAAAGTGATGGCCGTGGTTGCTTTGACGATGCCTTGGGCCCGCAGTCTAGAGTTTGTGTTCTATTCATTCGTTTGGGGAAGTGTTCTAGGTATTTGTGCTCTCGCCTTAGATCGAGGTTTTGTTCGAGAGTCCAGGGCCCTCAATTTTCACCCGATTATGACGATAAAGAGTCAGAGGGTTCAGGGACACAAGATTCCTTTTACCGTAGCAATATTTTTCGGTTTGCTCTCACAGTGGCTGCTAGCAGGGAAAGGAGTACACTTTTTATGAAAAAACGCCGTTTAAATTCACAAGGCCAAGTTCTCATTGAAGCTGTGCTTCTTCTTACTTTAGTTGTGGGAATGTGGAGTGTATTCTCTAAATATGCGAAAGAGAAAAAATGGTTTGATAGTATGGTGAACGGTCCTTGGCAGAGCATGAGTGGCATGATTGAAACCGGCCTTTGGAAGCCACCCCAGCAATCAAGACCGAAGCATCCAAATAATTTTAATCGAGTCGTTAGTCTTTCTGAGGGTGGTTAATGAGAAAAAAGTCACTGCGCTCTGACAAGGGCTTCTTAACGGTGGATTTTATGCTGGCGATGATTGTCACCTTGGGGTGTATGATGTTGCTACTGAGAATAACCGTGTCCTTGGTTTCAGTGCAAATGGCTCAGTATATTGTCTATGCTACTGCGCGTGCCCATTCGGCAGCGGATGTAAGTCGGCAGGATCAGATTGCTAATGGTGAAGAGAAATATAAAAAACTTCTGAGCAACGCCGGTATCATGGCGGGCTTTCTAAGTCCTGGGTCGACCATCGATAAAAGGGTCGCGTTGGGCGATCATTCTGATATTTATAATCCATCTCCTGAGTATGTAGGTGACAGAGAGAGTGGTACTCCCTTCGTGGGTGCAAGGACTGAAATCAAGCTACCTCGACTGGGTTTTTCGGTGCCTTTCTTAGGGCGGACATCTGAGCAAGATGAAGAGTTTAAAGCTAATGTGAACGCCATGATGTTTCGGGAGCCGACGAACCGCGATTGCCATCAATTTTTCCAAATGACCCGTTATCAAACTATCTTAAATCTCGATCCTCGTTTTCGAAAAGCGGCCGGCTACGCCTCCGAGTATGTGCCTCAGGAGGATAGCGGATGTTGAAGAGGAAAAAAGAAAGCTCAATCAATGACAAAGGTATGGCAGTTTTGGAGATGATTCCAGTGATCATAGTAGTGATGGTGGTGCTCCGATATTCCTATGGATTTTTCGGCGTGATTCATGCTTCCATCATGCAATCGATTGCCAGTCGTAACTATGCCTTCGAAACTTTTCGTCACCGTTCGCGCCTCGTGTATCTTCGGGAAGGCGACCTGGCTGCAAGAACAACCTATAAGCTAGGGGCGCGCACTCACGGGATTCGAGAAGAAAATGCAACAATCTCAGGAAGTCCTCAGTGGGATGTTACGGCCATGGATATCTCGTTCCCTCAGAGGAATATTGATCGCGTAGGTTCCAGTTCGTTTGGCGCTCGAAAGAATGAACAACGTAATATTGCAAGTGGTCGCCGATTCAGTGAGGGAGAAGGCGCCAATCCTGTTTGGCTATCCATTCGCTATGGAATGTGTATTGACTATCATTGTGGGGATTAGGGGAGTAACAACATGAATAACAACGAAACCAGAACCCTTTGGATTAGCTTGTTCGCCGGGATATTTGCTTCCTTCCTGGTGTATAGCTATTCACAAGAAAAGCAGCAAGAGTACGACAAAAAGTACGGCGCGATGAAGCGTGTGGTAATTGCGGCTCGAGATATCGCTGAGATGGAAACCATCGATGATACAATGCTCGATGTTCGTTCGGTTCCTGAAGATTATGTGGGACCTGGATTTGCGAATGATTTGGACTCAGTTGTTGGACAAGTCGCAGCAGCTCCGATAAAAAAGGGAGAGCAGATTCTGGCGACGAAACTTTTGACCCCGGGGCCAGACACAGGAATTGCCCTGCAGGTCTCACCAGGAAAACGAGCGGTGACGGTACCAGTGGATGAAGTGCGTGGCTTAGCAAAACTCATTCGTCCTGGTGATCGGGTCGACTTGATCGGTGCGCTTGACGTGGGAAAGGGAGCGAATGCACGTCGCGAAGTGAGCTACCTGATGCAAGACGTTCCCGTGCTCGCCACAGGAGTTAATGTTGTAAACAATATTCCGCGCACCTTCGAGGTGGATCCTAGCGGCAAGAACATCACTCAATTTAATCTGAATGGTGATACTAAGTTTACAACGGTGACTCTTGAGGTTGACCCGAAGCAGGCCCAAGACTTGGTGTATCTGACTTCGACTCAACCAGGGAACTTGTTTATGGTTTTACGGAATCCTAACGATCGAG
Source organism: Pseudobdellovibrionaceae bacterium (assembly GCA_044374645.1). Classification (GTDB taxonomy): domain Bacteria; phylum Bdellovibrionota; class Bdellovibrionia; order Bdellovibrionales; family Bdellovibrionaceae; genus CAUJGP01. The sequence goes on from JBILOD010000164.1 coordinate 7,283, forward strand.
CTCAAGTGCGCTATCCGTCCTCCAATATGGAGACGGTTTCAGGAATACCAGGGGTGCTTTCAGCGGGGGCCGCACCAGCACCGAGTGTGAATTTGGATTCGCCGGTTAAGTTTCAAAACGGCAGACCAGTTCCAGCACAGTAGTGTTTAACGAACGGCCTGGCATTGAGCCTTGTTGTTCAAAGGGGGGATAGATATGAAAAACAAATTCCGTTGGAGTTTCCTCCTATTGGTTTTGCCATGCTTGATGGTAACTGACATTGCTTTGGCTCAGGAAAAAACAGTTCCAACAACCGACGAGCAACCGAAAGAACTGCAAGATCCACCAAAGAAAGCTATTGATGCGATTAAGAGAGAAAAAGAAGACGACGATGTTGAAGACACTCGTCAACGACGTTACCTCACATTGACTGTGGGCTTAGAGCATGAGGCCCCGGTCGATAAACTTCCGGAGGGCTACAAGGTTCTTGGAGACTACGACAAAATCGCCGCTCAAGCATACGACCTTAATAATAATGTTCTTCGTATCACGCCGCAGGCTGTAGGTGTGGGTACTCTCACCGTTCATGA
>JBILOD010000165.1:0-7846 GCA_044374645.1 Pseudobdellovibrionaceae bacterium
ACGTCCGTCTGTCGTGAATATTTCGCCAAAAAGTGTTCCACCAAAATTGGAATATCTTCTTTGCGATCACGTAATGAGGGAACGCGGATAGGAATCACATTGAGGCGATAATAGAGGTCTTCCCGAAAACTCCCTAGATTAACCATCTTGCGAATATCCCTGTGGGTCGCCGCAATAATCCGCACATTAATCAATTTTAACTGAGTTCCACCCACCGCTCGAATCTGCTTATCTTGAAGAACTCTTAATAGTTTAGCTTGTAATGGCAAACTCAGATCACCAATTTCATCAAGAAAGAGTGTTCCCTCATCCGCTTCTTCAAATAAACCTTTCTTATTTTGCGACGCGCCTGTAAAGGAACCTTTCACATACCCGAAGAGTTCACTCTCCAGAAGCTGCTCCGGAATGGCTGTACAATTGATCGGGACAAAGGGTTGATCTCGACGAACTCCACAATGGTGAATGGTGCGAGCAATCATTTCCTTCCCCGATCCACTTTCACCAGTGATCAGCACATTGGACGATGACGGCGCGACTCTTTTAACAAGATTAAACAAATCCAGGATTGCCGAACTACGCCCAATCACTGAATCAATCCCTGATTCCTGCTGATTCGCCATAACCCCTCCATCGATTCAAGGCCTCATAATGTTTTTTTGTTTACGACCGGAAATTGCTGGCCGCAATTTAAGAATCCTTTAATGGTGAAAACATTAAAACCAGCGATTAATACCAACGAGCCATTCTTGTTGTGAAACTTTTTTTTCCTCACTTACTAATGACGACATTGTGATTCTCACTGACTGGCACAGCGCTGTGGTCGCCCGGGTTTAAATCAACGGTTTGCGTTAAAGAATGGCAGAATCCCTATCTCGAGTCCCGCGGATGAACGACCTCATTCCGTCATCGATGATGTGTCAGGTATTTTATTAAATAATCAATGGCAGCAACCAACAGACTTTATGACCCATTCGAGAAATTTTGTTTATCCCCTTGATTTAAAAACGATATTCTACTAGCAAATAGAATCTAATTAGCCGTAACTTGTTAACTTGGCCCTCATCTGAGGGAGGGGGATTTATGAAAAACATCGGAACTCTAATGGGACTTTTACTTGTTGGTGCCAGCGTGATCTTTTCCATCAGCTGCGCTTCTACCACTAAAAAAACTGAAGCTGTTGCTGTCACGGAAGAAAAAGCTCCGAACGAACCAACCAAAACTGAAACCAGAACTAACTTGGCGGATCTTGGTGCTGCGTCAGCGGGTCGCAGTCGCTAATCGTTTTTGATTGATGACTGATCATAAAGAACTATAGATAGAGTCTGTTCGGAGTTACCGGAAATAAAGTGGCGAAGTTAATTTTTTGAGCTGTTAAGGCGCAATTTTGAGCCTTAGCCAGCAGCTAAGGAGAAAAATTGCAACCACAACAGGCAAAAAAGTAACGAGACAATCTGTTTTCGCTAACTCCGAACAGGCTCTAGATACGTCCGAAATGAATGCGACCAAAGCAGCAAGGACTCGATTGAGTTGCGCAAAAGGCGCGAGGCTCATGAGGGCAAGGAGCCCTCTGTGAAGGGGTGCCTCGGATGACGAAGGCAACGAAGGTCTCGTTAATTTCGGACCTATCTATTCTTTATTCAAACAAATTAGCTCTTTATTCGCTTGAAAATATTTAAACCGAAATTAATTCTTTTTTGTGTTTTTTTGTTTATAGATCTTCCAGAATCCCTGGGTGAGAGTCGCGGTCGAGATTGAAGAACGCGCACCTTTTGATTTTTCTTCCGCTAAAATTGATTCGAAGTCTTTTTTACACTTCATAGACAAAACTGCCGACAAGGCATCACGCATCGTCTCTAATGCCTCTGCATAGTAAACCAATTTGCGATTCGTAATCCAACCAATTTCATTTAAAGAAGAAACCTGGGGAACGAGACGCTCCGACACACACGAAAACAGGCCCACGAGCTGCGGGCGCAAATCCGAATCGGCCATCAATGCTTTTTGCATTATTTTGACCCCTAATTTTCGTTGCTGATACCACCGATAGTTCACATGTTGATTTTTTAACAATACCGGGAGAGCAAAATCAGGCCCACCGCCATCGCGCGAGTGACCATTATAAAAAACAACATCGGCACTCTCCAGCCCCTCTTTAAAAAGTCGTTCCGCTTCCTCAGTTTTCCAAGCCTGAAATGGATCTTGCCGATTCTCATCATCATCAGGCCCAGCGGAGCTATCCACCACTCGCAAATGAACTTGATGAATTTGTTCATCCAATCCCAAAATTGATTTGGTCAATAGATTTGCGTCGCCGGATGTTCTCTGAAAACCACAATCACGACGATCTCCCTCACAGGGGGATATTAGTGTCGCTATGAGAGCGTTTCGTTCATAACGATCCCCCACAAAGCGAGCTGGACGAGCATCCTTGTAACCAAAGGACACCAAGATTTTGACAACCTTTTTATCAAATAGTCGCAAGTAGGTCTGGCGACAGAGCGAATCAGCAATCTTGGGCACCTGGGTCTGTTGAACTTTACTTCGCCAATAGTCCCAATAAACCTTAGAAAAACACCCTAGCACGATCATCAACCACAGTGTCCATTTCACCGTTTTAGACATCAATCAACCCTCAACCGCTCGAGGCGCTGACAGAGTGTGCGAAGGGCGATCTCGGGTTCTTGCAGACAGTTGCTGAGCGAAACAGAAACTCGCTCGCGATCCATCGCCGGTAATTCTGACCAGAGCAAGAGCGCCTGACCTCGCATTTGATAGGAATCTTTATTCAATGAACGTGATAAGAACGAGAACAGGCGACGACGCTCTTTCTGCGTTTCCGTTTTCAACAGTAGTCGACTTCTCACAAACTTCAAAGCAGCGCTCTGCACTTCAGCACTACTTGAATCAAATAAAAGCTCCTCCAATAGATCTAACTCCACCGTTTCCTGCAAGCGGCCCATCGTATCGAGGATGACCACTTTGGAGGCCGCACTGAAGTCCTCAGATTCCAGCGACTGGCGATAAAATTTTAAAATAGCATCATAATTTTTAGGGGATACTAAAGAATTGATCGCAATCATAAACATCCCGGAGGCGTCAAATTGACTGAGCTCAATGAGGTCTTTCAGTAGATTGTGCATTCGTAGAGTCGCAATCACATCTAAAGCCAAATATCGGTCGCCTCCCCGTAGTCCCTTCCTTAGATTGATCTCAAGGGATTTCATTGAACGCAATTTTTGAATCGCCTGTTGCCGCACAAAATCCGATTCCCCCGTAAAGCGCCTCGCCCAAAACGGCCAATCGTCCCTCGGGGCCGCGACCGATGGGTTCGCCGCTGAGATTGTTACAAAAAAAAGAATTTCGCCAATTTTTAAAATGCCGTCCTCCGCATGTCCAATAAACCATCGTGGTCGACCTGAAGGTTTTGAGAGGAAATAAACATAAAACCTTCTGAAGTCCAGTGCGACTCTCATTAACGGAGCAAGAGAGTCAGATCGCCCCCCCAAGAAGAAAAAAAAATGGCCTCCCACACGAAAACTATGGAAAAGTGTCCACTCGGCAGCGTCGTGCTAGGAAATGCCACTTATTTTGATATCACTGACTTTTAACTACCTAGAATGGGTCAAATGCGCTTACCTATAATCCCAATGACTTTAAAAGCTGAGTTACACCACAAACAGTCACGTCATTGATCTTGCGATTCTCAGTTTCTTTCAATCCGACGATAAAGCAATTTTCAACGGAGGGATCATAAGCTTTCAGGGCTTGCAAAGCTTGAGTGTCACCGGCTGTGATCTGGCCGCTTTTCACTTCAATGGCATATTTTTTTTTCCCAAGTTCAATGATAAAATCAACTTCAAGGCCATGTCTGGTTCGAAAAAATTGAATGTTTATTTTTTTATCCAAAGCAAGTGCCGAATTTCGAATTTGGTTATAAACTAAATGTTCAAAAAGATTTCCAACCCGATCTGCAGAAACACTAAAATTATTAAGCATTCCATTCAACACACCAACATCGAAAAAATACAATTTTGGATGTTTGATAGTCTCAACTCCTTCAATAGCGTAGGAACTGATACGTTCCGCAATCAGCGTATCTTCTAAAATTTCATAAAAACGGAGACTACTTGTTCGTGAAACTTTAGCTTGAGCTGCGATTTTAGAGTAGTCAATCACTTGACCAGAGCGAACGGCGCACTCATTCAAAAATCGCGCAAATCCCTGTATGTTGCGCGCGGCAGCCTCTGCTTTGATCTCTTCTGCTAAATAGTTAGCAGAATACATATCCAAATTTTTTTCGGTTTCTCTATCGTTTGTATTTAAATAATTTTCCGGCAAGAACCCATATTGTAGGCTTCTTTTTAAGTTAACTTTAAAGTTTAACTCTCGGTAAGAAAATCCACTCATTTGAAAAGAAAAAATTCTTCCTGGCAAAAGGTTGGCTTGTCCCCTTTTAAGTTTTCTGGCACTGGAACCCGATAAATAGAATTTAGGAGCTGAGCTCCAGTTGTCGATAATGTCCTGCAAAGTATTTAACAAATTGGGGATCCTTTGAATTTCATCAATAAAAACCGTTTTAGGTCGGGCTTCTTGTAGAATCGATTCAAGGTACCCAATATCTGTGGTGTATCTTAAATACTCCCGTTCGTTTGCCAAATTGATTATTAAATCAGGTTTTAGACTTTTTATTAAAGTCGATTTACCGGTCTGCCTGGGCCCCAGCAACAAAACGCTTTTTTTGGAGTTCTTTAAATCTGATCCCAGCAGGCGGTTGACAAATTTGTTGATTTCCACAGCACACCCACCTTCATTGATTTTAAAACAATGTAGATATTTTAACCGTAAAAATGACCGCTTACAAGTCAAAATCTATAGCCATACTAAGGGGCAAATCGGTTTCCGACTCACCTAGAGAAACCTAACCAACCTCCATATTGACAAACATTTTGGATTTTTTATGCATAGTCACCAGTGAATGGTCTTGTTTAGGTTGCATTGGAGGGAAATCAGGACCGCCAATGGGGCATAATTCTTGACCTCGGAAACAAGGTCTGAAAATATCGCCCGCTATGTCAAACCATGAAGCTCATTCACAGAACAGCAGTTCGATCAACCTTGATCAGTGTCTGCGAACCCTCGAACAATTGAATCAACAACCGGAACTTCTGGCTCAATTGCCTGAATCTAGCCGCATCGCTCTTTTGAAGGCGGCTGGCCAGTTGGCCCGACCCCATCGCGAGGAGCTCAAGCTTCGCCAGAAGGCCGTGCATCTGGCTCGACGCAAACAAGTGGTTCAGGGAGACCGGGACTCGCGATCACGCACCGGGATTCGTGAGGCACGCAGAACTCCGGTTTTTATGGCACCTCCTCAGATCACCTTTGGCCCTCAGGCGGAGCCCGAATCTCCTGGAGAGCTTAAGACTCCAAGAGATTGCTATGTCTGCAAAGCTAAGTTTACCAAACTCCATCACTTTTATGACTCCATGTGCACCCCCTGCGGGGATTTAAATTATCAGAAGCGGTTTCAATCGGCATCCCTCGAGGGACGTATTGCCGTGATCACGGGATCTCGACTTAAAATTGGGTATCACGCGACCTTAATGATGCTTAGAGCTGGGGCGCGAGTGATCGCCACGACTCGTTTTCCGGTGGATTCAGCTCTGCGTTTTGCTCGCGAAGCGGATTACAGTGAATGGGCTCATCGCCTGGAAATCTATGGTTTGGATTTGCGCCACACTCCGAGCGTGGAAATCTTTACGGCCTATCTCAACCAAAAACTTCCACGACTCGATATTTTAATCAATAACGCCGCACAAACTGTGCGCCGCCCTCCCGGTTTTTTTGCGCATCTTATGGAACAAGAAATGGCCCCTTGGCAAAACATACCAAAGGCCGCGCAAACACTTCTCGAGAGTTTTCAGGAATGCAAATCACAGGTAAACTCTCTTTGTTTAGATGGCGCGCCTCGTGACAGCAGTCTGCCCGTGGCCTGGTCCCAACTCAATGCTGGCATGGGCATTCTGGCTTCGGCGCAACTCTCCCAAGTGCCCTATTCTTTTGATAGCCGTATCAAAGCAGAAGAGGTTTTTCCGGTGGGCCAGTTGGATGCAGATTTGCAGCAAGTCGATCTCCGCGAAACAAACAGTTGGCGTTATAAACTGACCGATGTGCCAACCCCTGAGCTTCTCGAAGTGCAACTCATCAATGCCGTGGCGCCTTTTGTTTTAAGCAGCAAACTGACACCCCTGATGCGTCGTGATTTCACTGGTGAAAAACACATCGTCAATGTCACCGCCATGGAAGGTAAATTCTATCGATTCACCAAACCCGATCGTCACCCGCATACGAATATGGCCAAAGCGGCGCTCAATATGCTGACCCACACTTCAGCCTCTGATCTCGAAAAGGATGGCATTTATATGAATGCGGTCGATACAGGCTGGGTGACCGACGAAGATCCAGCTCAGATCTCGCAAAAAAATCAATCCCTCCACGACTTTCAACCTCCGCTGGACATCGTGGATGGCGCTGCCCGAATTTGTGACCCTTTCTTTTCGGGCATGCTCACCGGCCACCATTGGTGCGGTAAGTTTCTAAAAGATTACCAGCCTATCGATTGGTAACAAACACGGTTCACTATCCTGGTCTTAAGCTGAGTGAATCTTCTAAAAATGGGTAATCTTCTTTTAAGATGCCTGCATAACTAGCAACTCTTGGTAAAATCGGCAAACCCCCTATTGAGCACAGTAGCAATGCCGATAGGGTTTTGTCGATCATCTGCGTTTTTTATCAAGAGGAGTTGCACCCATGGTTTTTAATTTTAAACGTTGGAAAATTGGGATTAAGTCCTTTGCCTTTGTCACTGCGGCTGTTGTGGCGTTTGATCAAGTTCCCTATCTCAATGATCTCATTCAACAGGTTGAGCAAATCACACTCGACATGCGATACCGCAACTTCAACCGTAAAACCAGTCCTTCTAAACAAATTATCATTGTTGATCTGGATGAAGAGTCTCTGAGAAACTATGCAGAAGCTTACGGACATTGGCCATGGCCACGACGAGCTCACAAAGAACTTATCTCTTTTATTGGTGATGGCAACCCTTCGATGGTGCTGTTCGATGTGCTGTTTTCAGAACCTCAAAAAAACAGTGAAGATGATCAAATTCTCGGTGAAGTATCAGCCCAGTACCAAAATGTATCCCATGCATCGCTCTTTCTCCCCACCTCCGGCATCGAAGGCATCGATCGGGTTCCACTCCCCAAGGATCGCCCATTCCCAGGCCCTGTACAGTGGAAAATTCCTCCGAAACAATGGTTCACCGACTCCCTCTACAAGGCAGCCGCCTTACCGAATCGTGACCTGTGGTCGAAAATTAACTTCACTCACAGTGTGAACGTTGTGCCCGACGCCGATGGCATTCTCCGTAGAGTCCCAATGATGATTCATTATGACAACCAGTGGGTTCCGAGTCTTTCTCTCCGGGGAATTCTTTCTCAATCACTCCAAAACCCCGCCAAGGTGTCTTTTAATAATGGCGTTCTTGAAGTTTATGAATCCGGTTCTAATCCTAAGCTTCGCATTCCACTCGATGAAAAGGGCAACCTCTTTCTTCACTATTATGCGAACACCGCCGAAATTCAGATGTACCGAGTTGGCGAAATTCTGGATTCCGCTCGAGCCAAAGCCGAAGGAAAATTTGAAGACATCAAAATTGATCCGGAGGTCTTTCGCGATAAAGTGGTGGTCATTGGAACGAGCGCCATGGCTCTGAATGATTTAAAAGTCACGCCTATTGGCACTCAGTACCCAGGAGTCTTGCTTCATGCCACGGCCATATCTAATG
>JBILOD010000166.1:0-7842 GCA_044374645.1 Pseudobdellovibrionaceae bacterium
AAGCGAGCACATCAATGCTCGCTTTTTTATACATCATCAATGATGAACCCAGAATCAATACTCGTCGTCTTCGGCAATTCCCTCTGGTGATGCCCCACGCACTTCATCGATAAAGTTAGATGATTCATCTTCGAAATCATTATCCCCACCGGACTCATCAATTTCCATTTCTTGAATAGCGGATACGAAATCTTTTTCCGTACGTAAATCACGGCGGATCACTTCAAGGAACTTATCAGGATAACGAGAGGTCAACTCTTCGATATAACGCTCAAGCTTGCCGTCTGTGAGGATCTTCTTGCGCACTTGGATTTTCTTCCAAAGCAGCAAGTAGTGATAGCGGCAATAACCATCAACAGTGGCAACCTGATCACAATCCTTCACACGGCAATAACGACGACCTTCCGCATCGGTAAGAATGATGTCGTCACTCTTTTCTTTAGACACTTGCGGCACCACAGGAACAGCCGCTTCTTCAACTGGAATTTCTTTTTCTTCCAGCTCTTCTTCAGCGCTCTCTAATTCGGCCTGATATTCAGAGAGTTCATCACTGGCAAAATCGTCTCCCTCGCCAACTAAATCTTCTTCGAGATCGAATTCTTCCTTTTTTCCGGTGCCCTTCTTTTTAGGCGCAACCTTAGACGCTTTAGCGCCCACTTGTGGAGCAACAGCTGCTTTTTCGGCCTTCGCCTTTTTGACTTCAGCAACAACCGCGCCAATTTTTTTCGTCTCGGTTTTTTTAGCCTCGACGGTTTTTACGGGAGCTTTTGCAACTGCTTTTACTGGAGCACCTTTTTTAGGCACCGGTTTAGCAGCGGCGGTTTTTGGAGCCACATGATGTTTAGCTGGAGCTTTTTCGATCTTTTTTTCTGCACCTTTTTTGGGCGCAGGCTTTTGATCTTTCTTGCCAGCTGCAGTTTTTGCAGGAGCTTTGCTCGCCGCTTTCGCAGGAGTTTTGCTCGGCTTCACTTCTTTTTTCGATGATTTAGGTGTCGATTTTGCCATAGAATCTGATGCTTGTTTTATTTTACTAACTCTGTCAATGGGATTTAAATAAATCCCTATCTATTTGACAGCGATCAAAATGAACTTTGCACGTTCGGCGGCCCATTTCAAAACGAAACCGGTTAGGGCCTCCTTGTAAGAGGGAGCTTGATAAACTTAATTTTTATGAAAAGAGGATATTCGTCTCAATTTGCGACAATTTGAATTTTAAAACCTAAATACTCACTTCACTTCTGACAAAATCTCTCAAGAAACTGGCCCTTATGGCCGACACGTCATTATGAGTTTTTTCTCTCGTAAAAGTCATTCAAACAGTATCTCTCAGCTGTTCCACCCTGGGACTCATAGGGACTTGGTGTTGAAAGTCTTTTTTCTGATTTTCCTGATTTTTCAGCCATCGTGTCAACCCACAAATACCACCATTGGCAAAAGAACCTCCGCCAGCTCTGGCACTCTGAACAACACCACCCTCCAGCAAGTGCGAATCACTGATGCCGCTGGCGCAAAACTGGTCGGCACCGACACCACCATGGCGGTGGGCGCCACTTTGTCCCTCAAATCTAAATTATTTACTCTGGCCGATACTTTTGTGGATGACGTCAGTGTGCGCTGGACTCTTCGATCCATTTCGGGAAATATCTCCGGGGGCTTGTCTTGCGGCGCTCAGTTAAGTGCCAGTTGTGATTTTACACCCACAGCTCCCGGTTCTGTTTACATCGAAGCGGTTTTGCTGGATCGAAGCTCCAATATTATTGCCTACACGGATGCCACCCATCCCATCATCGTCACCGCTCCCAATAGCGCCAGCGTTCTCGAAATCACCAGTGGAAACAATCAAAATGGCACGGTGAATACCAACCTGACTCTTCCGCTGACTGTGACTGTTAAAGACTCTTTTAATCGCGGAGTGGCAGGCGAAGCGATTTCGTTCAGTGTCAACAGTGGGGCCGCCACCCTTCTTTCTTCCAGCCCCTCGATCACAGACTACAATGGAGTGGCCACCGCGACGATTCAGTTGGGGACCACGGCAGGAGCTCTTACCATTTCGGCCACAGTAGTCAGTCAAAATACTCTCACCCAAAATTTTTCAGCTACCGCATATCCGGGCGCCCCCGTCGCTTTCGAATTTCTCACCCCACCGACAGCCACTTATGCCCAACTCCCTTTAACCCAAGGCCCCGTGGTGGTGGCCAAAGATTCTTTTGGAAACATCGTCACCACTCTCAATGCTCCTATTGCTGTGTCGGTGCAAACCGGTAGCGGCTCTCTCACCGGCAACACCACTAAAAATTTTATCAATGGCGTGGTGAGTTTCGTAGATCTGGCTTACTCCATGGTGGAAAACAATGTTGTGATTCGATTCAGCGGTAGTGGCCTCCATTTGGATTCGAGCCCCTTGAACTTTATCACCCCCACCGGCGTCAGCGGGATGACTCCTGCTGATGTGGATTTTGGATTTGTAGTCACGCAAGGAACAGGCGCCCTGGGCCGAAGCACCTCTAGTGAGGTGACCCTCAGCGGCCTTTCTCAAGTGATCAGTGCTTCCATCGACGGCGTCGGCACCACCGCTCGACTGCGCCTCAACGGGGGCCCTGAGCAAACATTTCTCTCGGATCTTAATAATGGCGATAAGATCCGTGTGGTGGCCGATGCTCCTGACACAGCAGGCTCTGTCAACGTCATCACCCTCCACCTTGGGGGGCGGGATGAAACTTTTGAAGTTCGCACGGTGGATCCTAATAGTGTGGCCTATATGTTTGTCTCTGAATCCGCTCCAGGAGGTAGCAGTATCGGCAATTTTGCGCCCACCTGTACGACCGAAGCCTCTAATCTTGGGTATGTCGGATCCTGGGTGGCCCCCGCGGCACTGAGTAATATCAGTTTAAAAAATGCAATGCCCTACCAGTGGGGAAAATTAAAAAGGGTGGACGGGCTGACCATTGCCTCGAGCTGGGACCAACTCTGGTCAGGCCCGCTAACAAATCCGATCAATTTAAAAATCAATTTAGGTGTCAATAATACCCGAGTATGGACCGGCGTTAACAATCTTTCGTTAACCACTGGAACTGCCAGCAGCAATTGCAGCAATTTTTCGGGAGTCGACAACACGGGGGTTACAGGTCTAAGTAGTTCAACCACAAACTCTTGGTATCAAGGAAGCACTCATTCATGCGGAGGTAATTCGTCCGTCTATTGCGTGTCGGTGCCCACCGGCCCCCAGGACACAACTCCCTTTTCCGTGACCTTCACAGAGACCATCACCACCGCCCCCCTCGCTCGCACCACTTCTAATGCCGTGACAGTTCGTGGGGTCACCACTTACATCACCGCCTCAGTGACGGGCGTTGACGGGAACCCGAAACTCAAAATCAATGGGGGCGCTGAAGTCACCTCCGGCATGGTGGGCAATGGCGATCAGATCGAACTGGTAATGAACGCCCCCGCCATCACAGGTCAAAAAAATACTGCGACTTTAAGTTTAGGGCCCCTCAGCACCGATTGGTGGGTGGGTTTGGCCGACGCCAATAAAACAGCCGCTGTTTTTGTGACCTCCACGACTTACAGTGGAAACTTAGGTGGTCTCCATGGAGCCAATGCTAAATGTCAGACTCAAGCCAGTGCCGCCGGTTTATCTGGAACCTGGATCGCATTGCTCAGCATTCCCAATGGAGAGATTCGCAAATCCATGCCCTGGAACTGGGGACGCCTGCGCCGTCTGGATGGCGCCACTGTCGCTAATAGTTTGGCCGATTTATGGGATGGTCAAATACAAAACCCCATCAACATCACTGAAAATCAAGTCAACAAAAGCACTCTTGTCTGGACTGGAATTCCTATTGATTATTACTCTAGGAATTGCGGTGATTTTTCAATTGGAACTGCAAGTTCGACCTCCTATTCGGGGAATTCTGATTTGACCTCGGCGTGGGTGACTTCCAATGGATCGAACTGCTCCAATTTATTAAGTCTCTATTGCATGTCTGACCCTTCGAGTGGTAGTGACACGGAGCCTTTGCCCATCGCCATTCCCATGAAGGTGACCTACACTTCTGGCGAAGTGGTTGATTTCAACGAGGTGACAGTCACTGGCATTTCAGACCCCATCACCGTCACGCTGGTGGGAACCCAAGGCACACCAGTGCTTAGTATCAATGGCGTGCCAGCTCCTGGCAACACCGCCACTGTAAATTTTGGCGATAAAATCAAAGTCACCATGACCGCCTCCACCACTCTGGGAGAAAAATATTCGTCCACTCTCTACTATGGACCCACTCAGCAATACACTCTCCAATTGGGTTATGCCGACAGCAGCGCGGTGGCGCGGGTTTTTATCAGCTCCCAGAACCTCAGCTTTAACGGAATCGCGGGACTCAATGCCAGTTGCACAGACGCCGCAGACAATGGTGGACTTGGTGGCTCCTGGGTGGCCATGGTGGCGGCCGAACCCGTTGCTTTGCGGGATCGGATTCCCTGGAACTGGGGCCAATTAAAACTCGTCGACAACACCACTGTTGTTGCTAACAATTGGACAGACCTCTGGGATGGCAGCCTTAATGCCCCCATCAATACAGACGAATTTTTAAATATTTTATCAACGACCGCCATAGCGACAGGATCCAATCCCGATGGCAGCCTCCCTAACGGATTTGGCGGAACTGGCTTTTCGGGTTCAGTCACTTATAATACCGGCAACTCAGGAACCATGACCAACAAGTGGATCTCTAACAGTACCAATTCCGCTTCCAACGCCCACATATATTGTATCGAAGATCGTTCGGGCCCTGTCGATACGGTGCCCACTAGTTTTGAATTTAATTACAAAATATATCAGACCGTGAGTTCCCGCATCGAATCTGCTCCTGTGACCATTAAAGGGATCACTGCCCCCGTGGCCGTGGTCATCACCGGAACCCAGGGCAATCCCGCCTTTAAGCTCGATGGCGGAGCCGAAGTCACCACGGGCTCAATCAGTAACGGGCAAACTTTAACTCTAGTGATGGACTCCCCGGCCAACCTTTTAGAGAGTCACAAAATGGAAGTCAAAGTTGGTACGGGCACCACAGTGCCTTGGCGTGTTTGGACCGGCAACCCCAGTAACAGCAATGTCAAACGGGTTTTTATGGCGTCTTCAAACGGGATGTTTGTCGGAGTGTTAGGCGGAGATCTTGCTTGTCAAAATGCCGCCAACGCCCAAACACTCGGTGGAACCTGGAAAGCGATTATCTCAGGCAATATAGAAAGTGAATATGCCATCAATCGCATCGGTTACGACTGGGGACAGTTGAAATTAGTGGATAATACTGTTGTCACCACTCAACCCGCCGATTTTTGGAACACTGATGTGGTCCCACTGACCAACGGAATTAATCGTGATGCCAGCGGAACTCTCCAACATGCAAAACGGATTTACTCGGGTACAAAGAGCAATGGGAAGTTAGATGATAGCGATCCCAGCAGTAATTGTACAAATTGGACAGTCAGTTCTGCGACTGTCCGTTTTGGTCTCAGTGGCTCAACCGGTGTCGATTGGATTTATAATAATACAGCCGCTACAACTTGTAATGTTGCACAATATATCTACTGCATTGAACAGTAATAAAATTTGTCTTAGGGCTATTGATCAAAAGCACCAATCCCGAGTTTCGCAACATAAGCTCATAAGTCTAAGAAACCCAAATAGGAATACCTTCCTTTCTACAGAGTACGAACATATCGCAGGGACTTCCTGCCTCTGATCTCTTGGAAGGGTGGTGGTCTCAAAATTGCAGGCTTCTATTTCAAACATATCAGGAGAGTTTCAAATGAGAAATACAATGAGCTTTTTTATGCTTATTATGACTTTGATGGCGACCAATGCCACCTTAGCTAAAAGTTTGACAGTCCGTTGTAAGAACGATCGGTTCAATAAGATTAAAGTCAATACCATGGAGAACGGTCAAATTTCTCTTTCCGCATGCCATTGGACAGGCAATGAGCCGGAGGTATGTATTAAAATCGGCAAGAAAGAAGTATACACTAGGGACGAATTGAATCAGGTTTCTAAAATCGTCTATGAGAAAGGTCAAAGTGCTTCTGCAGAGACCATAGTCACTGCAGTTCCTGGCGCTGTCGCCTTACTCTCTTGGTTGCCATTCGCTGGACTGCTTAATAAGCTGACTGATTGGTCCACCGTAGAAATTCCCCTTGAAACATTAACACAACTCTATGAGCGTTATGAGGGCACTCACCCTTCAACGGATTTCACAGGTCCAAACATATATTACACTTGGGACCGCTACATACAACTCCTGAATGGAATGGACCAAAATGCATCAGGGGAGCCCTCCGAAGAGATTCTGCCCTATAGCCCTTGCAGCATTTCGAAGGATGTAGCCCAGCTGAATGTGGCCTTTTCCGAAGATTTAGCAACATCACCGACTTCTGTTAAATAATTTTCAATGACTCCAAACTCCGCGGGCAAAAGTGATTTTTCGAGCACTCTCGCCCAAATTCCAAGATCACTGGCCCTTCACTGAGAGAGGACTTGATCTCTGCCTTTGCTTAGGGCCAAATAATAATAGTTTATGGCGAACATTGATCATCCCTGTATGCGATGCGGAGCTTGTTGCAGTTTTTTCGAAGTATCCTTCGATCGGCAAGAAATCACGCCTGAATTCGAGAGCTGGCAAGTTCCGGAATATTTAGCCTTTGCTGATGAGGAAGGAACCATGACTATGTTTGGTACCAATATCCCTCATCGTCCCCGATGCACAGCTCTCAAGGGGCGCGTTGGCAAACTTGCAACCTGCCAAATTTATGCAAATCGACCTGGACCTTGTCGCAAATTTCAGGCTTCCTACGTCGACGGCACTCATAATCCTCGATGTGATCAGGCGCGAATGGCCCACGGTCTCGAACCATTGACTCCTGCCGATTGGGTTCAAGACCCCATCGCAATTTAGAGAGTCTAAGCATGACGAAGAAGTCCGCCTTATTCAGAGGGAACAATGGCCAGCTTGGGCCAGCCGGTGACTCCACTGAACGGAGTGGTTGATTTCGTAAAATAGAGGCCGCAAAACTCGCCGACGTTGCCCGAACTTGCGGACCTCCGAATTGTGGTGAAACCTCACTCACTGATTCTCGACCTTGGTAGTTATTAAATAACAAGTATTAGAAATTGCGTATTAGAGTACATAAATTCATCTTATGATGGTTTTCATGTTAGGCTTTTCGCTCAAATCTTTCATTGGACTTCTGCTCTTGTTTTTTAGTCAAAACCAACTATTGGGAGCGACGCTCAATATCAACGTCACCAACATTAAGGAATCCAAAGAAGAGCTCATCGTTTACCTATGCAATAATGAAGATTGCCATACTGAACTCTTAAAACCTGAAAATCGAATTCAGAATCGAAAACTTCCTATTTCTAATGAGCAAAAGGTCAAGGTCACCTCGCCCGGCAGCCAACTCGTACGGTTTGAAAATTTGCCTCCGGGTAAATACTCGGTATTTATTCTCCATGACTTATTAGAACCAGAAAAAGACAAACCCGAATTCGAAAATCAGCTTGGTAAACTTTGGCCCCTCGAACCCTTTGGAGTGAGCGGACTCGAAAAGGCGACTCTACCAGGAAGTTTTGATGATGTTGCTACGGAACTAAAAGAGGAAAATTCAGTTAAAGAAATTAATGTAAAACTCCTTAGGGCGAATGGCATGGGTGATGTCCTCAACTCTTGGTTTGAGTCAAAGTTAGGACATGATTTCGAGAATCATATTAATGGCCTTAGGAATTCATCGACCTGTTTTCTCTAGGAACTAATCTCACCAAAAACAATTATTTAATTCACCTCGAAACAA
>JBILOD010000167.1:0-7826 GCA_044374645.1 Pseudobdellovibrionaceae bacterium
TCTCGGCGAAAATGTTGCCAACGGAAAAAATCAGCAAAATGAATGTGCTGGAATCGTAAGTATGTATCAGGTGCTTGACAAAGCTGAGATCAAAGGTCCGAAGGCCGGTGCCTCCGAAGGGGCTAGTAGAGAGAAGGGCGAAAAAATGGCGAAAGAGCCGCATAACCTAAATATTCTTCCAGCGCCCTCAGAAGATCAAGGGGCCGAAGGTCAGCCAGCCCAGGAATGAAAAAAGTCTGAAGCGAGCTCACCTCAAGGCGAGTGACAGCAAAAAAATGGGACATCAAATATATTAAGGAGGCCATAAGTAATTTAATGTTATGCTCGATTTTTTCAGTTCCTCCATCTTCGCTCGTCGTTGATTTAGTCCCTGCTAAACCGCCTCCTCGCACATTGGCTGAACTGAAAATCTTCATCGCATTCCATTAAATTACTTAGAGTCTGTTCGGAGTTACCGGAAATAGAGTGGCGAAGTTAATTTTTTGAGCTGTTAAGGCGCAATTTTGAGCCTTAGCCAGCAGCTAAGGAGAAAAATTGCAACGACAACAGGCAAAAAAGTAACGAGACAATCTGTTTTCGCTAACTCCGAATAGGCTCTACTTATCGCCTCCTTAATAAGTGCCGTTTTTTGGCCCATTGTCAAAATCACAACAGTTGCGATGTTGGTGTCCTATTTAGTATAGTGGCTTAAACAATTTCTATTGAGTGGGTCGCTGTTTGAAATGTAGTTTAACACCATTAGTCCATAAATTCAGAGCTATTTTGCAGATTTTCAATGCAAGGCAATTGATGGTCGCGACACTGCTATTGTTGTCATCATTGTGCTTCGGGGTATTAAACCCTAGTGTTGACGTTTCAAATTCGTCAATGAACTCAGAACTGGTGGTAATATCTGAACCGGAATTCATAAAGGCGATTCAATCCAAATTGATGGAGGTGGAGGAATTTCGATTCATCAGGCGTGAGGCGGAACGCTTAGGTATCAAAGCTTACTTATTTGGAGGTACTGCCGCCGGCTTTGCTCATTATGTTCACAGGGATCTGCACCGGCGCCGAGGCGATCATCGGTTTCAGTCACAACGATTTGACTATGATTTCACAAATATTTACCGTTCAACCCAGGACATTGATATCGTGGTTGATGGCCCACCGGAAAAAGCTGTAAAACTTCAAGAAATACTGCAGGAAAACTTCCCCTATTTTCAGGACAGTAAAGAGGCCTGGGAGGTTCGACTGCTTCGCGAGTCGGGGGAAGGTAAAGAAGCCTTACTTGATAATCCTGATTTTCTCAATCAACATACAGACTCTAATTCCATTGGACTGATTGAAATTACCAAACCGGAAAAAAATGAATTGGTGATTCGGGATTTAAGAGACTGGAATTCAACAACCCCCTCATTCACAAGAGATATTCTAGAGGAAACGATTCATTTTTATTTTTCCAGTCAACATAAAAAAACGAGTCGATACCTTGATGGAACTAATCCTCCGATTTTTTCAGTGATTCGGTATCTTACAAAAGCTTTTCAGTACAACATTAAAACGAGAGCAGATGATGAGTCGAAAATTAAAGAAATCCTTCATGAGTTCGATCCCCATCGTGATTTGGTTAAAAGATACACTCAAGAACGTCTGGAGTTTCTTGGAAAAAAACTTTTTAAAAATGCCTCCAATATTGAGTATGCATGGAATAAGCTAGAAGAATTGGGTCTGCGTCGTCGACTGATAGAAATTAAGAATAATTCCAATGAGCCAGAGAGTTTGGCTTGGTGGCTCAATCGTGAACCATTGCGAACGTTCGATGTGGGTATTGGTGCTGGAATAACCGCCGAAGAACTGGCTAAGGAGCGAGGGATGTCGAAACTCATTGTTTCGCACGAAACCATTAATTTCTCAGCCTACGAGTCAATCACTCGATCTGAAAAGGGAGAGCCGAACGCCTTAATATCGAGAGAGGGAGGATTTGAAGGAGAAGTTGCGCTCTATGGAGATGGTTTTTATGTTCAGATTGGTATGGAAGGTGCCATCGGAACAGGTTTTACGGTTCGTTTTGAAGTGGACCCAAAGGCGCGCGAAGGGTCCGATTTTATTTTTTCTAAGGTTCAGGATCATTTAATTTTTCGTAATAAGGCCGTATTGAGAATTATGCCAGAGAGTTTAAATCTTGGAATTGTAAAGTATTTCAGTTTACTCGCTCACTATTCTGAATTGCAAACTGACGATTTGGAGGTTTTGGAAAAACTACGTCGTCACATTCCCATTAAGATGGCTCAGGCAACCGCGGATCAAATCTCTGAGGTTCATGACATTATTTTAGATCATTTGAATGAGAAAACATTATCGAAAGAACTGTTTATTGTTTGGTTCAGTCAAAAAATAAGTCGAAGTTATTACAGCGATCTCTATAAAATCGTTCAACATCCCCAAGGCATAGGGCTATTGGGGGAGGTTTTGTTTGGAGAAAATCCAAAGAAGACAGTCAGCCCATGGCTTCAAAAGCATCTATCGGAATTCATTGAGTCTGCAATTGATGGGTATCTTAGTGACGGCTATCGTCGAAACAGCTTAGATTTTTTTAGAAACCTGGCGGCAGAAAAAAGACGTTGGAAGAGGCAGGGGATTGAATATGGTTCTCTGACGGCCCGTCAACGCGCTCTCTTTGATTGGGTATTAAAATTGGAAGAGGCGGTGGATTCACCCGAATCCAAGTTTGATGCCAAAGGATTGATTAAACCTATCAAGGAATTGAAGGATCAACGATTGGCTTCTGTGCTTCTATATAAGTTGCAGATGTTTGTACTCCCACATTTAAAGACGAAGGAATTAATAAAAGTAAAATCCGATCTCTTGGATCTCCATGACATTAAGTTTGTGTCGGATTGGGATGCAATGAGTTTATTGCTTTTTAGTTCCAGAGAGCCGTTGGAAGAGTTGAATTCGTCTTTTTACCTGAAAACGCGCCTCTGGGTCAGTAGAGATTGGACAGACAAAGAGCGGCGGCGAATGCAAGAAGCGTTATCAATTGACGATGTCATTCATCGAAAATGGTTAGTTGTGTTTGTTTTGAGTCAAATTCAATCGCGGCGTTACGATGAAATGGGGCAATTGACGCCAATGTCTTCGGGCCAAGCCTGGAAGACCTTTGAGTCTTTACCTCCCAACGGGCTTTTTGATCTTAGTATTGGTCATACTGATTCGGTAAAGATATTGGAGATCGTCGATCCGAATCGCTGGGATCAGGGGTCAATCGGGATATTGCGTGACCAAATTGCTAAAAAATTCAACTCACTTAAACCAAATAGTTTTGACCTAATGTTGGTTCATTGGCTCTTGTTGCCTATTGCCTTTGATCTTCCGGAGGTTAGGAACTATCTATTCACCAATGAAAACGCTGTAAAGTTGGTGGATTTCTTAGAAGGCTTTAATCCACAATGGAATGATAATACTGAGGCATTCAAAACACGTATTAATGCCATTCGAAGGAACCCACTCATCTTGAGGGGATTGTCGTTTCCAGGACGATTTCAAAATTATGAACCCACTCCGACAACCCATCAACTCTTGGAACTCATTTTAAAGGTCACTGGTACAAAGTCTATTGATTCCCAATCATCAAACCAGCAAGAACTTTTAGTCGATATGACCTCGAGCTGGTATATGTTCAAATCCGATGTGTTGTTTCAACCTCAGTATCTGGATTTGTTGCCTGAAGCATTGAAAATGCTCAAGCGTCTTGAAAAGAGCGGAAAAAACATCAATCTTTATTTAGAGGTGTTAAAGAGTTTCGCTGATCGTCATCCTGAAGTTATACGGGATTCCTTAGATTTTTTTCGAAAGGTATCGGAAAGTGACGGGGATGAGGATGTGCGACTCTTTTTCAAAGATCTTGTGGCACTCGTCAATGATCAGAAAGGCTCCATCAACAAGAGGTCGAATTCAGAAACCTCGCTGAAAGTTTGTTCGAAAGTTTTGAATTAGATTTTGCCTACCAAGGAAAGAAAACCATTTCTTGAGACTTCCTTGAAGAGCATTCCTTTTATTTGCTTGAAGGCTCTTGAGGAAGCCGGATACTCCAAGGTTTAGGCTGATCCTTATTCCAATTGAGCGTTAAACTCGCCATGAGGCCCGAACTTGTTTCAATGAGAATGGAAGCCTTAGTTTTTTTCTTAGAGACCAGTGAGTTGAGTGCTGCCTCGAGCGTCTTAAGCGAGTTCATTTTTTGTCCATTGAGTTTATCCACGAAATCGCCAATTTCAATAAACAAATCTTCTGCTGGGCTTTCTGGGCAAATGTGCGTGATGAGCAGTTTTGATTTTGATTCAAAATGTTCCCTGAAAAGAAAGCAAGGATCGATGTTGTAGGTTTGGTGGAGTCCTTCAATGAGTTCTTCGGACACTTCTTGAACAATTATTCCCTCAAGGCAGACAAAGTGACGCTGTGACCATAGGGGCTGCGAAGCAAATGTGAGGGCTGGTGTGGTTTTAGTGTAAGCCGAGCGTTTGATGATTTTACCCTTACGCCAAAGTTTCAGTTGCACCGGAGTGTCGGCAGGAGTCATTTGCAAAACATCAAATAGATTTTGTTTACGAGAGTGCGGTTTGTGGTCAATGACCATACCGTGTCGATCAATTTTTAAGTTATTGATGGCCAAGATGACATCGCGTTGATGCAATTGCGCGCTTTCTGCGAAGCCATTGGGAATCACCTTTGATACAATCACGCCCTCGCAAGTTTTCATTTTCAAAAAACTCGCGTTTCGCTCAGAATTACGTTGTAGATGGGCCCCGAAGTGCGGAAGTGGGGGGGTGCCGCCCTTTTGCAAAAGCGGAAGAAAGTTTTCCGCTAAGTGAATTGGTGTGATAAAGCTAATATTATTAGCGCCCAAAATAATCGCGGTATTAATCCCCAGGACGGTTCCATTGCTGCAGATAGCAGGACCACCACTATTGCCTGGATTAATGGCCGCATCAGTAACAAAACGCTCAACAGTACTCGGTGTTCCGCCAATAAAATTGGAGATCTCGCCCGCGGAAATATTGGGCTCTTCCATTCCAAGGGGGTAGCCAATCGCTTTGATGGTCTCACCACGGCGGACGTTCCTGGAGTTCCCGAATTTTAAATAGGGGAGCTTCTTGACTTTCGCCATTTGCTTAAAGCGCTTCAGTTCTTTAGCAGAAAAACGCAATAAGGCGACATCTGGCTCCAGCCCAGGCACTAATCCCACACATTCAACTTCGAATGGCTCATCGCTCGTATAGATTGAGCGAATTTCCAAATGATGGGCACTTCGCGCCACATGGCCATTTGTGAGAATCCATCCTTCTTCGTTTTTCCAGCGAATAAAGAATCCAGACCCAGTCCACTCCTCTGAGGCTACTTGGCGTGGATCAAGAAGCGACGACCACTGGTTATCACTAAATCCCCGACAGTGTATACGAACGACTGCTGGCATAGCATTTTGAGCGGCGATGGTGAGATCTTGGGTGCGTTTTTTTCTTTTCTTAATCATTATCTTTTATGATAGAGAAGAAAGCGTCTGTGTCAATCAGCGAAAGTACAACTTTATTCAAAGTTAAAAATGAGTGGAAAAGTGCGCCAGGGAAAATATCGTTTTCAAATGATCGAAGAACAAAAGCTGCAGTTGTGGGCGACACCATTAGAAAGCATTTTTCAAAAGTGGACGCGGCAGCTTGACGTTGGAAATCTTAAATCCTGGGAGTTTGTCGTAGCCTATTTATTAATCTTTGTTTTTCTGAATCGCCCCAAAGAGAAATGGAGGCTTAATCATTTGTTTTCCATGACTGAAGGCCGTCAGGTTTTAATCACGAGTGTGCAGGAGGAGTTTGGTGCCTTATTATCGGAAGGGCAACTCCAGCGATGGGCGGATTGCCTGAGTTGGCTTGATGGCAAAATGATGAGTCTGCGGGGCGTTCCTGAAAAGGTATTGATGAGTCTTCGCGGTTGGCGTGAAAGTCGATATCAATTAGAACTTATGCACACCATTCCTTCAGCTCAAGAACTCTTAGATATGCAAAGGCACGGCCGGCGATGTGTTTCTGCGTTGATCAGGGCCAATGAAATCACTGGCCCCGTTGAAACTGGTCGTGATGTCTGGAGCTTTTGTTTACATGATCTGCTCCATGCAAGCCACTTTTTTGGGAACCCTGAGTGGATCTGTGCCCAACGCTTTTTATCAGATTTTTTTCTCCGCGCCTGGAAGGAGTCAAGTTTGCAGACTTATCTTTTGGCTGATCCTGAGTTTGCGTCTGACTATGAGTATATTGCGGCGGATATGAACGCTCACCCAGTTTATATCCTTTGCAGTTTCTATGCTAAGTTTCTGGAGCAATTTAAACGCCGATCCGGTTACAGTTCTGCGCAAATTCTACCAGCGCAAGAAGAAATCCGCTGGCAAGAAATTTGGAGAAAATTTTTAGATGACATGATTCTAGATAGTGATTTGAAATCAACTCTCGGAGAGCTTGCTACCACCAGGGATTCGACAGACACCTATAAAAAAATGGAGCACAATTTACGTTCAGTCGATTTTCCTCATGCCACCGTATGATCATGTCTCTTGCCTATGAACCTGGCGAATAGCCGCCTGATCGGTGGGGAAAATTACGATTTCCTGAATGTTCACATGTTTCGGTCTCGAAACACACCACGCAATGGTATCCGCAATATCCTTAGGGGACAGGGGGGTCATGCCCTGATAAACCGCATCGGCCTTTTTAGGGTCACCCAGGCGAACCACCGAAAATTCCGATTCCACCATGCCAGGTTCAATATTCGTAACTCGAAGACCTGTACCGCAAAGGTCCTGTCTTAATCCTTCGGTGAGTGCGCGAACGGCAAATTTGCTTGCACAGTAAACGGCGCCACCAGGATAAACCCACCGGCCTGCGACAGAACCGATGTTGACGATCTGACCGCCCTGACGTTTCAAAAGGAAAGGCAAAAGCAATCGAGTGCAATAAATGAGGCCCCTGATATTGGTGTTAAGCATTTGGTCGAAATCATCGAGAGAGGCATTTTGAAAATGATCAACTCCTTTAGCGAGGCCAGCATTGTTGACGATCAGGTCCAAATGCTGCAGTTCATTGCCATGTTGCTGAATCAATGTCTCAATATCTGGCTTGCTACTGACATCACAGGTGTATAGGAAAATAGTGACGCTGGGGAAATCTTTGGCGATTTCGGTTTTGAGGTGTTGGAGGCGCTCCGTTCGACGAGCCAAAAGTAGAAGGTCGTAGCCAAGACTGGCCAATGTGACTGCCGTGGCTCGTCCAATTCCAGCGGATGCACCGGTGATAAGAGCTAAAGGTTTTGGTTTTGAAATCATCGTAGACTCCATTAAATTAAAACTATTTATGTGAAAAAACCTTAAAACGAAGAGGCGACTGACGCTCTACGCCCTCTTATACTTAAAACCTTTTAAATGGGCACGACAAGAAATTTGAGCGGGTTTAAAGGTTGGCGAACGGGGCTTGCGTTGCAGTCCGTCGGCATTTTTGAGACGTCATCAGGAAAATGTAGACATTAATTCTGAGCTCTGGAAGGATCCCCGCCGGGTGAGGGCGCACTAGAATGGTCTGAGACTGCTCTCCTGCCATAATGTTTGGCTCGCAATATATTGTCATAGGGTGGTGGGTTGTGAAGGTATTTCTTTTTAGTAGTTTACTTTTGATGAGTTCCATGGCCTTTGCACAGGCTGACTTTTTGACGATGAGTTATCAGCCTGAAGCGCGCATGGAGACAATGAATGTCTGTTATATGGATTATCAGAGGCGTTTCAAAACTCCGGGCATACTGAGGATCGCCGT
>JBILOD010000168.1:0-7822 GCA_044374645.1 Pseudobdellovibrionaceae bacterium
TTAACGGCATCAGTCGGGCGCCATTCAACCGAATTAGCTGGGCGGAATGGACCGAAATGATCGGGCGGAATCGAACCGAATTGCCTGGGCGGATTGAGCCGAAACCGCCAAAATGCATAACTGAGGCTAAGTCACTTGCAGAATTTGCCTTACGCCAAAATGCAGCTTTGAATCAGCAAACTGTGAAATTGACGGGAGCCGACATTAGCATCGGCGCACCAGGCGTTCATGGGATTGGAGTGTTTGCAACTGTTGGTGAAGTTGAAAAAACCGTTCGGATTGAATTTAAGTCCAATACGCAATGCGAGGTTACAAAAATGGAGATTGTTGAACCTAGCTGGAATTAATATTTTTTGAGAACCACTTCAGAAAGCAAAGTGGTGATGCTATATCCGATTATTTGATGGTCGAGTTCGCCTTTGAATTTCCCTGTGTTGCTGAAACCTGAGCACGAATGATGGGCCGTTTAGCGGCAACAGAAGCCAAATTTAGTCTCAGGTCCCAGCATTACATCAGTAATGAGTTGTTCTTCTATTTTAGCAAATTGCTTAAACGTACTAAAACATTAAACAGATGAAAGTGATAGGACACGAACACAGTCCTCGCCCATCTCGTATTTCACCTCAATGCCCATAATCTCAATGCCGTAGCGCCGTCCCGTGGTGCTCGCATCTCCGATGGGATTGGGCCGATGGGGAGACCGTGAGGCGAGCACTCCTACCTTTTCTCGTCCCCCCAAACGCGGCGGCCGAATGCTGGGTTTCCAATTCTTACCACCGTGTTCGTGAAAAATAAAAATCACCCAGAGATGGGTGAATGACTCTACCGATTTGAGGGCCGTCACCAAATCAGGATCATTGCGAAACTGAATCGTGCCCTTCCAACAAAGGGTTATGCAGAAGAACAAAGGTTTGGAGATGAAATTTGATCGTTAAATTAGGTCAAAAAAACCTTAGCGACTCAGCTTAACTGTATCGCTGCGGCATTTTTCACTAGAATAGAGAAATAAACCCTTTCACAAATTAATATAGTGTAGCATAGTGGTCTATAGTGTATTGCACAGTTTAAATTCATCCTTTGGTTTGCATATTCGTACCTGCAAAGTGAAGATTTTTTCTTTGAATGGGATAGTGGAAACTCAACAAAGAGTGCGACTAAGCATGGTGTGAGTCAAAATGAAGTTGAAGTTCTATTCACCTTAAAACTCGGAGTTCCCATTGGGCACCAGATTCAACCAGAAGTAGAGGAAGAACGGCTGTGCATTGTTGGTCCGACCGACACTGGGCGCATGCTTTCTGTGGTTTTTACTCTAAGAGAAGGCAAAGTTCGACCAATTAGTTCGAGAACAGCCAGTAGAAAGGAGAGATTGCTCTATGAAAAAATACGCAAAACGCTTGAAGCAATATGATAAAATCGAATTTGACGCTCAAGATATTATTGCAGGAATGAGCCGCCTTAAGGGAGCCAGACGCAAACCTACGAGTATAGCTCTTGAAGAGGATATTTTGAAAGAGCTTAAAGGTATTGCAGAGAGAAAGGGTGTCCCTTATCAAGTTCTAATGAGGCTACTCATAGTCGAAGGTTTAAAAAGATTGAAGGCTGCTTAATTTTTATAAAGCCCATTTAGAACAGCATAGCGTAGTTGTTCAATATCTCATGAGTTTATTTTTATTAACTTCAATTAGATCAGGGAATCATCTAAGAAACACTCCCTAATGAATGCTTCTATAAAACCACCTGAAGACCTCTGGAGCCAACTCTTGTGGGCCTACCACAAATGTAAAAAGGGCAAGCATAAAAGCCTCGATGTTTTAAGATTCGAGCTACACCTTGGGCACAACCTTCATTCACTGAAAGAGCGCCTCCAAAACCTCACATATCGCCCTAAACCGCTACGAGGGGAGTTTCATTCAATCCGGTGGAAATGAAAAAACGGGCGCTATTCACTATTGTATTGAATAGCGCCCAAGTCTTTTGCTCCCACGCTCAGCGGCCCACACACCGGACAGCACCGAGGTTGCCCCGGTTGAAAAGGCTGACATAGCCATAGGCGCCATAGAATATCCACGCGAAGGCGCGGTTAATCGAATGGATAGAAGCCGACCACTCCGAGTTGCCTCCTGTTGGGATCATGTCTGGTAACACCATCCTAATCCCATTAGTCTCAGCCGTTCCAAAATCGTATTTCGTCGGCAGGCGCCAATCTACTCGCGGAGATGAGCCTAAATTCAAATTCCCTTTTCCAGCGTTATCTATGCCCGCATCGGTGGTAGTAAAGAAATCACTTGCGCCATTGTCATCAACATCCTCGAAACAAGCACTAATCGCCTTATTCACTCCCGCCGACCAAATACCTGTTGTTTGATAGGACGCATTGTCACAGTAATTACTAGGATCAACCTGCGCCCGAGGGTTATTAGTGATAAAATTACTGCCGCTAGCTTTACACCAATTTAGAGAGGTCGAGACAAGAGAGCTCCACAGAAGCTTGGTCCGTTCATCCCGCCAAACTTCACGGCCCTTAGATGAAGCTAGTGCCGCTGTTCTTGTCACTAACTTCCATGTCCCCTGCCCTGCGTTCCCTTTTATGGCGCCATTCCAAGTGGCTTCGCTGCCAATTACTGAGTGAGAGGCACAATCCGCAATGCGCTGTTCAATCGCTCCAGATTGGCCACACTTACATACGCTGTTAGCTGAACCGCCACCGGCACCCGTCACGGAATCACACGTGGTGTCCCAATTGGTTCGACTCACCAACGTGACACTTCCGCCAGTGTAGCCGTCATCGTCTTTATTAATATCGGGCACAGCCCTGTATCCTGGATTGTCATTCGGAAAGGCTGATCCAGAATTTGTAATCGCCTCGGTTTCTTGAGTGATTTGCGTGGTCGCTCTATCTCGGTGCATGTTAGACATCAACGTAACCCCACCTCCGGTATAGCTACCAGGAACGTTGAAAATAGTAACCCCAGATTTAATATTCGAAGCAATTAAAGCAGCCTCGGTAAACGCTATGGTATTGCCTGAATAATAACCGAGTGGAATCGTTCCATCGACAGTAGTTGTGGAGCTAGCATTGGTCCAACTGGTGATGTTGCCACCAAGAGTTCCAGTCATGTATTGATTGGTATTATTGGTCCAACAAGCATTACCATTAAATCCTGCCGCACAATTCGCGGATCTTCCACCGTTAGCCGCGGTATAAACGTACCGATTGGCCGCCGTCGAACATTGGCCTGCGTTCAAGGCTTCATCAGTACAGGGGCTATAAGCTGCCGTGGCTGTTCCAATGACTCCGAAAATATTAATACCATTCAAAATATTTCCTGCAACGAGGTCAGCATCGGTAAATTGCACTTGTTGATTGGCATAGAAAGCATTTGGGATCGTTGCTATAATTGATGTGCTTGCAAGATCATTGGACCAGGTCGTTATGTAGCTGCCAAAAACCTCAGTGACTGCCACTCCAGCTTTAGATACAACACATGGGCCGGAACTCACAAAATTATTAGGACAAGGATTAGTGACTCTACTCGTTTGACTAGAGTCGGATTTAGTTTCTTTATCAGTAATCTCCGCTTTAAATACCCCACCGCAACCAATAAGATTGAGAAGAAATAGACAACCTATGACATAAAATCTGAGGTCTGAGGTACACAAAGCCACCCCCTTTTTGGTGAGTCACAAATTTACGTTCAAAAAAACGTTGATGACACATGCTTTATTGTACCCTCTCTTCGTCGTGCTTTTAGAAAAACTTTAGACTTTTTTCAAGACATTCTCATTTTGAGCCAGAAAAAAAATCCTATCGCGGCTCCAGTTGAGAATGTAGCGAATCTATGGCGCATTTCTCAAACTTAACTGACTCAAAAAACGCTCAAGATTCATTGATGACGTTTTGTTGTGAGCGATTCGTTAGATGACACATTTCACTTCACCAGAAAGTTTTTCCTGAAAATCAGATTGAGCTTTCACCATGAAATACTCGTGAAAGTGATAGGACGCGAATACAGTCCTCGCCCATCTCGTATTTCACCTCAACGCCCATAATCTTAATGCCGTAGCGCCGTCCCGTGGTGCTCGCATCGCCGATGGGGTGCTCTCGCTGTTGATAGGCAGGACGCGGGTCAATTTCTAGCATCTGGCGCATCACCATTTCAAACTCAGGCTTATGAGCTTGTATCTGAAGGAGAGCTATCTGAGAGTCCTCGCTCAATAACACTGGGTACTTCTTGATGTCCTCGTGAGCCCAGCCACTAGAGGCCTCCGGAAAAGCATCAGCATAGGGAATATAGGGCTTTACATCTAAAACCGGAGTGCCATCGACAACATCAATCCCAGAAATCTCAATTTGAGGTCCACCATGGGCCTCTAAATTAATTTTGTCTATTTTAACCACTGAAATTCCGATGGGATTAGGCCGATGGGGAGACCGTGAGGCGAGCACTCCTACCTTTTCTCGTCCCCCCAAGCGCGGAGGCCGAATGCTGGGTTTCCAATTCTTACCACCGTGTTCGTGAAAAACAAAAATCACCCAGAGATGGGTGAATGACTCTACCGACTTGAGGGCCGTCACCAAATCAGGATCATTGCGAAACTGAATCGTGCCCTTCGCAGCAATCGCCAAACTCGGTTGCCTGGGCACACCGTATTTGTCCTTAAAAGGTGACCGCACAAAGCCAATGGGCTCAAACCCATAGGCTTCAGTCCCCTTCGGCCATAACTTTGAAGAAATAACCGAGGAATACTCCACCACTTAAACTCGTGGTAATGCAGTCACACCGATCTTGAGCACTTCGCCATCAAGATCCACCTCTTCCACATGTGAACCTTTTGGCGCATCTGTCACTGGCAACAATTTAAAGTTCTTTGTGAGCGTTTCAGCCACCAAGGTGTCACGGTGAGCGGTTACGGCCTCTGCCAAAGCAGGAGAACAGGCGATTTCCAAAGAAATCTTATCATCGAGTTTGAAGTCCGCCGCTTTACGAGCCGCTTGGATCTTGCGCATCACTTCACGCGCCAATCCTTCACGCTCCTGCTCTGGAGTGACGGTTGGATCCACCTCAATCGAAACGATTTGGTGTGTGGTCAAGTTAGGATTATCGCCTTTAGCAGAACGACGGATTTCCACTTCGGCCAAGGTGATCTCCTCTCCATCGACCATCACAGCATCACCTTTTTCGAGCTTGATGATATCGTCGAGGCTGAGCTTCTGAATTCCCGCGGCCACCGACTTCATCTTTGGACCTAAACGTTTACCCAATGCCGGGAAGTTAGCCTTCGCCGTTACTTGTACGAACTGATCCTCGTTGGCATCGTAGACAACTTCACGAAAGTTCAACTCATCCACAAAGAAAGGCTCAAACTGTTTCAACGTTTTCAACACGCTGGCACTGCGATGAATGATGCGAATTTTATTGAGCGGAATCTTAGCCTTCACTTGGATTTTTTCGCGGTGATTACGTCCTAACGCCACCAAGGTGTCCATGGCCTTTACGGCCTCTTCAAGCTCGGGTCGCAACATCGCTAAATTGGCTTCTGGATACATCTCTAAATGCACCGACGCTTTTTTATTCGGTAACACCTGCGCTAAATTGCGATAGGTCACTTCACTCATAAATGGAGTGAAGGGAGCCATCAACTTCGCCAAGGTCACCAAAACCTCATGCAAAGTTTCATAAGCATAGCGTTTAGTCTCTGGCATTCCCTCTTCCCAAAACACACTTCGATTAAAGCGAATATAGGTATTGGTGAGATCTTCAATGAACTGCAACAATTGCGGAACTACGTTGTAGAGCCGATAGGCATCCATCTCTTTTTGCGTGTTAGCAATCAAACCATGCAAACGTGAGAGCACCCACTGGTCCAAAATATTAGGCGACTTAACCGCATCCCCTATTGGCACAAATCCATCAATATTAGCGTAGTTCGTGAAGAACGAATAAGAGTTCCACCAACGCAACAAGATTTTACGAACCACATCGTAAACACCTTTTTCCGAAAAGCGCAGCTCTTGCGCTTTCACGACTGGTGAATCAATCAAATATAAGCGAAGCGCATCGGCGCCGTGCTGATTGAGCACTTCCATTGGATCAGGATAATTACGCAAGCTCTTAGACATTTTGCGACCGTCTTCGGCCAACACCAGACCGTTCACGATCACATTTTTAAACGGGGCTTGATCAAATAAAGCGGTGCCAATCACCATTAAAGTGTAAAACCAACCACGCGTTTGATCGAGACCTTCCGCGATAAAATCGGCCGGAAAGGCTTTTTTAAAATCCTCTACATTTGACTCAGGAAATCCCCATTGTGCATAAGGCATTGAACCAGATTCAAACCAACAATCAAACACACCCTCAATCCGTTTCAAAGGCGACTTGCCAGTCGGTGACGGAATTGTGATTTGATCAACAACATCAATGTGCAAATCATTAATCGTTTGACCCGAAAGTCTTTCTAACTCCGCCTTCGATCCAATGCAGATGACTTCGCCCTCAGTATTACGCCAAATTGGAATCGGCGTTCCCCAAAATCGATTACGCGAAATGGCCCAGTCACGGGCGTTCTCAAGCCAGTTTCCAAAGCGACCATCACGTAAATGATCTGGCACCCAAGCCGTGGTTTTGTTGTTTTTCACTAAGTTGTCTTTGATTTTTTCAACAGCCACAAACCAGCTCGACACTGCTTTGTAAATCAGTGGCGTATCAGAACGGTAACAGTAAGGATAACTATGCTGAACCGTATCTTGCTTGAATAGGCGACCCGCTTTTTTTAGATCCGCAATAATATCCTTATCGGCATCCTTCACGCGCTTACCCTGGTACTCAGGAACTTCCGCCGTAAACATGCCATCATCGTCTACAGGGTTCACCATCGGAACGCCGGCTTTCAAGCAAGCGTAATAATCTTCTTCCCCAAAGGCAGGAGCCATGTGCACGATCCCAGTACCACTCTCTGTCGTCACATGATCAGAGGCAATCACTCTAAAGGCCCCGTCTTTGGACTTACCGGCAAAAAAACCAAACAGTGGTTCGTAGGTCAAACCCAACAAGTCTTTACCCTTCACCGTTTCAAGAACTTCCACTTCGGACTCAGGTTTTTTGAAACTCGCTGCCAACAATGCTTTCGCCAAAATCAACTGTCGACCCGTCGCCAATTCTTTCACGGTCACATAATCAATCTCTTCACCCACCGCGAGACCTAAGTTGGACGGCAATGTCCAAGGAGTGGTGGTCCAGGCAAGCATAAATGTATTTGGTTTTTCTTTCACCGGAAACAACACGGTGATCGCCGGGTCTTGCACCATCTTATAGTTTAGATTGGCTTCAAAATTTGAAAGCGGAGTCGAGATGCCCACGGAATAGGGCACAACCTTGTAGCCCTCGTAAATCAAACCCTTCTTAAACATTTCTTGAAACACCCACCACACACTTTGCATGAAGCTAACGTCCATAGTGAAGTAAGGGTTTTCCATATCCACCCAACGACCCACTCGACGTACCGTGGTCTTCCACTCCTCAGAATACCGTTTCACAATTGATCGACAGAGCCCATTGTATTGAGCCACACCCATATTGAGCACATCTTTACGGCTCTCAATTTTATTGGCCTTATTGATTTCATATTCGACGGGCAATCCATGACAATCCCAACCAAAGCGACGAGGCACATTGTAGCCTTTCATCGTCCAATAGCGAGGAACCACATCTTTCAAAACTCCCGCCAACAAGTGACCATAATGTGGCAGACCGGTCGCAAATGGAGGTCCATCATAAAAGCTATAGGTCTTTTTCTTAGGATCAAGAGTTTGTGCAAAAAT
>JBILOD010000015.1:0-19109 GCA_044374645.1 Pseudobdellovibrionaceae bacterium
CTGCTCAAAGCGAATCCGAAGTGCGGCGATAATCTCTGGCACTGGATCCACAAAATAAACAGACGGAAATTTTTGACTCTGATAGGCTGCGACCCCCAGCAAACCGTGGTCACAGCAAAAATCCCAAACGGGTTCATCAACTACAAGTTGGTCAAAAAGAGCCTGCAAACGTTCACTCAGAAAATCAAGCTTTGCTTTAGACATACAGTCCGTACCGAAATTGTTTTTGCATCACAGACCAATTAAGGAGACCAAAAGTCCTTAATTGGTTCACTTTTCTCGTAAGAAAAGATGGACTTTCGTGGTATCAACTTCAACTTGATTTTGCAAATCGCCAATGCGCTGTAACATCTTAATGGACACCACATCATTGGGCTTTTGCAACAGGACCTCTTTGAAAGCCAACTCAGCCTCAATCCAACGGCCCTCTAAAAATAATTCCATTGCGCGATTAGAGTTCTGAATACAATATTGATCGGCCTCGGTTACTGCCCCTTTTAGTGACAGCAATTCGTATATCACCATCGGCTGGGTTTTCCCTTTAACGACAACACTATCAACCATTCGTGCTTCAAAACTATCACTCACCAACCTCCCTGCACCAGGGACTCCGCCACTTTTCTCATGGTGTAGACGAAACGAACATCGGGATTCGCATTGCGAATTTTCTGTAAGACGAGTTTATTTTTTTTATAGGCTTCAGATTCTTCATCTTCGGGTCCTCGAATTTTTTCAAGAGCCTCTATATCTAACACCGCCCCTGCCGTCTCGCTGATGCTCTTCAGACGTTCACGCAGATTCTCACGCAGTGTTTTCTGTGATAGTAAGTATGCGGAGATCCCAACGCTCGCTGAGGCAAAGATGGTCAGCGCCATGAATGCAACACTCAATCCAACTCGAAGTGACAGACTCATTTTTTTCATAGTCTATAGAATAAAGGAAAATCCCCTGTGATCCGCAGACAAATTCAGTTCAAATCACGAAATCTCGACCCGACTCATCTCCGATACAAAAAGTGTTGACCACTACTTTCGCAGAGACGTCAGCACTTCATCCAGCATCTTCTTCGCATCGCCAAATAACATGCGATTGTTGTCTCGGTAAAACAGAGGGTTGTCGACACCCGCATACCCGGAGCCCATGGATCGCTTCATCACAATGGAAGTTTTTGCCTTCCAAACTTCAAGCACCGGCATTCCAGCTATTGGACTGGTTGGATCATCCTGAGCCGATGGGTTCACAATATCATTTGCACCAATGACCATGACCACATCAGTTTCGGGAAAATGTTCATTGATCTCATCCATCTCATGGACAATGTCATAAGGAACTTTGGCCTCGGCCAACAATACATTCATATGCCCCGGCATACGTCCGGCCACGGGGTGAATGGCAAACTCCACCGTCACTCCTCTTTGGCGCAATAATTCTGTGATGGCAAAAACCGTGTGCTGGGCTTGGGCCACTGCCATTCCATAACCGGGAACAATAATGACCCTCTTTGCATCGAGCAGCATCTGCGCAGTCTCACTGGCGGATACCGCTCTCACTTCACCGACAATGGCTGCACCAACCGAGGCTGCTGGCTTCGCCTCACCGCCAAATCCGCCAGCAATCACTGCCAAAAATTTTCGATTCATGGCTTTACACATAATCGAGCTTAGAATGGCACCGGATGATCCAACCAATGCACCCGTCACAATTAACAAATCATTGGCGAGCATAAACCCAGTCGCAGAAGCCGCCCAGCCCGAATAACTGTTTAGCATTGAAACCACGACCGGCATATCAGCACCACCAATCGCCATCAC
The DNA here is from genome assembly GCA_044374645.1 of Pseudobdellovibrionaceae bacterium. Classification (GTDB taxonomy): domain Bacteria; phylum Bdellovibrionota; class Bdellovibrionia; order Bdellovibrionales; family Bdellovibrionaceae; genus CAUJGP01. Next base: position 1,812 of record JBILOD010000015.1, read on the forward strand.
CATATGCCACCCAAAAACCACCGCTAATAAGGTCATGCCCACAAGAAAGTTTAGTCCTTCATCAGGAGTTAGTGCTTGAACAAACAAAACTCCGAGAACCACGCTTCCAATCAAGATGGCACCATTGAGGCCATGACGAAAAGGAATCATCAGCGGTTTGCCACCCACTCGACCCGAAAGTTTGCCGAAGGCAACAATAGAGCCTGAGAACGTCATCGCGCCAATAAACACACCCAAAAACACTTCTACCAAATGAATCACGTGTTCGGCACCTGACAGGTGCGATTGCGGATCAAGGTAACTGCCATAACAAACAAGAACCGCGGCCAACCCAACAAGGCTGTGCATCAACGCCACTAACTCTGGCATCTCTGTCATTTTCACTTTAATTGCAGCGTAAATACCGATGCCAGCGCCCACAAACATCGGAACGGCAATAAAACGATACTCGTTCACATTGGGTCCCAACAAGGTTGCCCCCAAAGCGATCAACATTCCCAGTACGCCGTAAAAATTGCCTCTACCTGCCGATTCAGGATGACTAAGGCCACCCAGACTAAGAATAAATAGAACCGCTGCTCCTAAATAACAAATAGTAACTATTCCAACAGACATTGTTTACTCCACTTCAACGTATTCAGCCTACCAATTAAACATGTTTTATTTTGCGCCAGTCCCTATCCCAATGAATCTATCTACGAAACATTTTTAACATTCTATGCGTGACCCAAAAACCACCCGCCATATTGATGGTCGTCAGTAAAATCGCGACGACCGCCAGCCACACTGTTAATTGACTCTGACTCGAACCCTGGATCAGTGCCCCAACAATAATGATACTCGAAACCGCATTGGTAACGCTCATCAGAGGAGTGTGCAAGGCTGGTGTTACATTCCAAACCACCATGTAGCCAATAAAACATGACAGCACAAACACGGTGAAATGACCGAGAAAAGCCGTGGGTGCAAAACCGCCAACCAGTAGAAACGCCAAAGCCCCAAGTCCAAACGGCATTCCCAAACGGGATAAAATTGAGGGCGGTGCTACAACTACTGCAGGCTTCACTTCCACTGGAGGGGCTGCAACGGCGACTTTGGAAGTGGCCGAAATGGCAATGGGAGGTGGTGGCCAAGTGATCGTACCATTCTCCATAACCGTCGTACCGCGCAGCATATCGTCTTGCATGTTCAAATTGAGAGTTCCATCCTTCTTCGGGCACAGTTCTTCAATCAATCGCAATAAATTATTCGCAAACAACTGACTCGACTGTGTGGGCAAGCGGCTTGGCAAATCAGCATAGCCAATCACCGTCACCCCATTATGAGTAATCACCTTTCCCGGCACTGTGACCTCACAGTTACCGCCTTGCTCAGAGGCAAGATCCACAATAACACTGCCCGCTTTCATGCTTTCCACCATGGCTGTCGTGATCAGTTTAGGCGCCGGTTTGCCGGGAATTAACGCCGTCGTGATCACAATATCAACTTCCATACACTGGCGGAAGATCATTTCCCGTTGGGCTTTTTGAAACCCTTCACTCATAACTTTGGCGTATCCCCCGCCACCGGAACCTTCTTCCTGATACTGAACTTCTACGAACTCGCCGCCCATACTCTTAATTTGGTCTTTGACTTCGGAACGCGTGTCGGTCGCCCGCACTATCGCTCCTAAACTAGAAGCTGTTCCAATCACAGAGAGACCTGCCACACCAGCACCGATCACAAATACTTTGGCTGGAGGAATTTTACCGGCAGCAGTTACCTGCCCCGTGAAGAATCGTCCAAAATGGTGCGCGGCTTCGATCACCGCTCGATAACCAGCGATATTGGCCATGGAGCTAAGCGCATCGAGCTTTTGCGCCCGTGAAATACGCGGCACACAGTCCATCGCGAGCACAGTGGCCTTTTTAGATTTAAAACGATCCATGAGTTCCGGGTTTTGTGCAGGCCATATGAAGCTGACGAGCCATCCTGTTTCTTTCATCAAATCGACTTCATGCAAGCCAAGGCTCCCATTTTGTTGTGGGGCTCGAACTTTAAGTATTAAATCGGCACTTGACCAAAGATTGCGCACATCTTCAACAACATCAGCACCCGCTTCACGATAGGCTTCATCCGAAAACTGAGCGGCAGCTCCGGCTTGAGATTCCACACTCACTTCAAAACCCATCTTTTTGAGTTTTTCACAAACCTCGGGGCCAACAGCCACACGACGTTCACCCTCATGAATTTCTCTCGGAATGCCAATTCTCATAGCGCGTCCTTTCACGACCAAACAAAGTCTGAGTCAAAGAAAAATGATTTAGTGGTTTTATCTAAGACCTGCTTTGAATGAGATGCAAGCACAAATCAAATGGACGCCCAAAACGTCCTTTATTACTCATACTCGAAATAGGCGGCACAGGCACCTTCGGACGAAACCATAGGTGCGCCCATCGGGTTTTGTGGATGGCATTTGGTCCCAAAGTAAGGACACTCTTTCGGCTTCATTAAACCCTGTAACACTTTAGCCGCCTGACATTCAGAAACGGTTGATGATGCACTAAAATCTGGCACTACCCATCGTTTACGAGCATCGAAAGACGAAAACTCTTCACGAAGACCAAAACCACTTTCGGGTATCACGCCAATTCCCCGCCACTCTTGTGGGATAAATTGAAATACTTGATTCAACATTTTGAGCGCGGCTGGATTTCCCTCTGGACGCACACTGCGAGTGTACTGAACTTGCACTCCCACAGTTCCAGCCTCTAACATTTGAACGAGCATTTTAATACCCAACAAAATATCCACAGGCTCAAAACCAGTCACTACGATCGGCACCTGATACTTCTGACTCAAGGGCAAATACTCCTGAGCCCCTGTCACCGTACATACATGACCAGCAGCCAAAAAGCCTTGCACACGACTCTCTGGGTTGTCCATGATGGCCCCAATGGCCGGCGGTACTCGCACCTGATGAGTTAATAAATAGAAATTATTTAAACCTAATTTTTGCGCCTGCAAGAGCGCCAAGGCATTGGGTAGACTGGTCGTTTCAAATCCCACGGCCAAAAAAACCACATCCTGCTCTGGATTCTTTTGGGCCAACTTAACGGCATCGAGCGGTGAATACACCATTTCAACTTTTCCCCCCTGAGCTCGCGCTTGCATCAATGACCCATTGGCACCAGGCACTCGCATCATATCGCCAAAACTCGCCAATAGAACTTTTTCATTGAGGCAAAGATGAACCGCGAAATCGATCACTCCCTGCGGAGTGACGCAGACTGGACAACCGGGGCCATGAACCATCTCAATATTTTGAGGTAAAATCTGTTCAAGCTGATATTTAACGATGGAATGGGTTTGTCCACCGCAGACTTCCATGATCTTCCAGGGACGGGTGCAAACATCCTTAATTTGTTCACTGATATTTTTAATCGCAACCGGATCACGAAATTCATTTAAATATTTCATACAATTCCCTCTCTATGAGCCTGAATCAGCGAAAAAAAACGAGCTTTCCAAAATCTACTTTAGCTGCTCCAAATCCAAAATAATTTTGGTGGCCTCATCTTCATCAATTGTTTGCAGGGCCACGCCAGCGTGAGCAATCACATAATCACCGATCTTGGCTTCAGGCAGACAGGCCAGACTTATCTCCCGAACAACACCACCAAACTCTACCTGCGCGAGACGTTCGCTCAAATCTGTTTCTTGAATACTTTTAATCATTCCTGGAATCGCTAAACACATATTATTTACTATGCCTTTCAAAATTCAATCACAAAAAATCAATCGAGTTTTCGTAGTTGCTGCAGCCGTTCATCCATCCAGCTCATTAAATCCTCTAGACCTTCTCCCGTCTGGGCACTTGTTTTAAAAATTGGTGCCATCGCATTGAGCCGACGAATATGGTGGGTCGCTTTTTCTAGAGACCAGTTGAGATGCGGAACTAAATCCATTTTCGTTAATATGATGGCCTGAGCTTGTGAAAATAAAACGGGATACTTTACCGGCTTATCTTCACCTTCCGTACAGGACAACAGGGCCACCTTGGCCGCTTCACCTAAATCAAAGGCCGATGGGCACACCAGGTTACCGACATTCTCAATAATTAAGATATCGGTATTGGGAGCCACGAAACTGCCCAACTCTGCTTGAATGTGAGGAGCATCAAGATGACATGAACTATGGGTATTAATTTGCTTTACCTTGGCTCCCTTGTTTTGCATACGATCCGCATCTAAGCTCGTGGCTTGATCACCCACAAGAACGGCAACGCGATGTTTCTTAGATAACTGGGCTAGAAGTTTTTCCAGCAACATTGTTTTTCCGGTTCCTGGAGAGCTGATCAAGTTCAAACAAAGGATCTTGTTTTTAAGCAGCCACATACGATTCGCTTGTGCAATTTCGTCGTTCTTTGCCAAAACCGCTTGGGTGGAATGAATCACGACACGCCCCGCGGCCGGAGCGACACGGTCTTCATCCGAATGGCTATGAGAATGGGAATGACTATGATCATGACCATGGTGATGATCGTGTGTGTGATCGTGATCATGTTTATGATCGTGACCATCATCATGATTATGGTCATGCTCGTGCTCGTGGGAGTGCCAAGTGCCATCTTCATGCTGGTGCCAGCCACCTTTTCCGCATCCACAATCTCTACACATTTGGTTCTCCTTCAATTCTTTGTATTAAAAATTCAGTACCCTGTATGGTTTCCGTGTTGGGCGAGGTACAGCGCCCACACTGATTGTTCCATTCTTCCACTTGCTGTTCTAAACCGCAATCCCGACAACGCACTCGCCAGGGTTCCTGCGTTAAGTGCATCTTCAGATGAGCCCAGGCGGTACTGGGTGCGTATAAATCAAAGGACGATTGCAAAAATCGCAGATCGACACCCGATAATTCTCCCACCGTCAGATACACATCGGTGATTTCTCGCAGATTATGCTGACGTTTCATAGCATCCAACTGATCCAACATATTTTCAATTAAGCTTAACTCATGCATTAACAAATCCTCGGCAATAATTCCCCAGGCGGAAGATTCCAGCGACGAGTCACGCCCGAGACCATTCGCAAAAGACACTTACCGGAAACAGCAACACCACCACTGGCCGCTTCGACCTCCGCGGTTGGCCCCACCACCTGACCAATCAACGTTGCCCTCGCGCCATGCTCAAATGTTCGGATGATGGACAAGGCCCGCTCTGCCTCTTCGGCTGGAACAAATAGGATACATGCACCCTCGTTGGCCATAGAATAAACATCCAACCCAAGCAATTCGCAAACACTCTGGACCTCAAGTTTACGCGGGATCACCGCATCGTTTAACTCGATGATTTTTTGACTAGTAGCTGCAATTTCTACCGCCGCGGACAATAACCCACCTCTCGTCAAATCACGAGCGCATTTCACATTGATGTTTTGATCAATGAGAGCAGTGGTCATGGTCAGCAGTTCGTGACAATCACTTTTAATGTCAGCAGAAATTCCCAATTGATTACGAGCACACATCACCGCAACGCCATGAGATCCAATGTCCCGCGAAATGAGAGCAACGTCACCGACTTCAATTCGTCGGGGTTGCCAAGCCTGCTTAGCACTGCGCACTCCCACAGCCGAAGTGTTAATGAAAATGCGATCCCCTTTTCCGCGCGGAACCACTTTTGTATCACCACAGGTCACCTTAAGGTTCAGGTCCCCAAGTTCGTTGGCAATCGACTTTAACACTCGTCTGAATTCTGAAATGGAAAAGCCTTCTTCGAGAATAAAGGACAATGATAGAGCCACAGGCCTTGCGCCCATCATGGCGATATCATTCACAGTCCCAACGATACTAAGCTTTCCGATATCCCCTCCAGGAAAAAAAATCGGATCCACCACAAAAGAGTCTGTGGTGAAAACCAAATCCTCTGGCCCAAAGGCCCCTGGGGTGAAATTTGGAAGATTAAAGAATCCGGCATCAAGATCGTGCAATGGAAGACATTCACCCAACTCATGAGCGATCACATGACGTAGTAATTCGTGGGTCAAACGCCCGCCGCCGCCATGGCCAATGACGATTTGGTCAAACTGCGATTGAGGTAAAGGACAATTTGTATTCATAGGGGCAAAATATACTCTTGGCCGCAGTCTTTGAAAACCTATTTCTCGTCTTCTATTGTCGGGATGCCCTCAGAAAACGGTATTATTGCTGTATTGAGATGAAACGTCACACCGCGAACGGTGCCGAACAAAAAATGTCCATCCGAATGAAATATTTAACTCCAAATTCAAATTAAAGACAGGCTCTATTCCATAGAGTACTGAACCATTTGCCCTAATGCCACCCCTCCATCATTCAGAGGAACGCGAGACGGGGCAACAACTGGTATTCCGTTCATTTCACCTTCGACCATGAGTTTGGACAGGAGCAGCTTATTCTGAAAAACTCCGCCACCAATCACGATTTGCTTTTGACCCACCAGAGGTAGTAGTTCGAAAATACTGGCCACTAAGAGAGAGTGGATGTCTTTGCTCCAAGATGGCGGCGAACCGCCATTTAGAAAATCGATGACTGCTTCCCGCACCCAAACTCTCCAATCCCATTGGTAAACACCATTTATTGAGACCCAAAGATTGGGAGACGGAATTAGTCCTCCACCTCCCTCACCGAGGGCGGCCTGGGTGGCAAGGGCTTCCAACTGAATGGCAGCATCGGCCTCAAACTCATTTTCTTGTACGATGCCAAGCAGGGCCGAAACTCCTTCGAGAAAACGCCCCATGCTGGTGCAAACAGGCGAATTAAAATTCTTGAACCAGGCACCCTGTAGAAGGTTAAAAACCTCGATGGATTTGTCAGAATGAACTTTTTGAAACCAAGCTCTCGCCAAATTAGAATCGACATCCAATAACAAACTCAATGCCACACGCCAAGGGGCACGCACCGAAGCTTCACCACCGATCAATAAAAAGGGTCGAATGTGAGCAACGCGCTTCAGGTTTCGATGTGACTCATCCGCACTGAAAAACTCTCCACCCCAAATCGTGCCATCATCACCATACCCGGTGCCATCCCATGCTACACCCAAAAATGGCCCATGCACTTTTCGTTCACCCAACGTAGCATAAATATGTGCACGATGGTGCTGCACTGAACGTATGGCATGGTTGGATTTCTCTGCGACCCCATTCGCCCACTCCGTTGTGAAATAACCCGGATGGGCATCGTGCACTATTGTTTTGGGAACCTGATGATAGAACTTCAAATAACGATCGACTTCGTGGCGAAAAAGATCTTGGGTGCGATCACTCTCCAAGTCTCCAAGATGCTGACTGAGTATGCGCTTATTTTTAAGACCCAAACAGAAGGTATTCTTCATATGTGGGCCCGTGGCCAAAGTGCAAGAATCTGAAGATGGGCCAGGCAGCACCAAAGGTGCCAGCCCCCGTGCTGACCGTAATACGAACAATTGCCCTTCCACCACCTGCACCACAGAGTCATCCACCGGGCGTGCGATCGGGCGATTGTGTATGAGAAACTGATCCGCTAGTTCACCTAAGCGTCCAAAGGCATCTTCCTCAGTATACACTAAGGGCTCATCCGATAGATTCGCACTCGTCAAGACAATCGGGCCACCGAAGAGATGCAAAAGCCAATGATGCAAAGGCGTGTTGGGCAGAAAAATTCCCAAATAAGAATTGTTTGGCGCGACATTGTCGACCAATAGCAAGTCTCCAGATTTTTTTCGCAACAATACGATTGGCGCCGATGGCGATTGCAGGTGTTTGATTTCGATTTCATTCAGATGGCAGTACTTCTGCACTTCTTCCAAATTTCGCATCATGACGGCAAAGGGTTTGCGACGGCGATGTTTTCTCACTCGCAAACGCTCCACTGATTCAGCGTTCCGAGCATCCACTGCCAACTGATACCCACCCAGGCCTTTGAGCGCCACGACCTGCCCACCACGAAGTGCGGCCGCTGATTGTTCGAGGGCTTTAAACCCCGTCGCCAACTCCCTACCTTCTGGCGAACACAGTGCCACCTGTGGCCCACACTTCGGGCAGGCATTGGGTTGGGCATGAAAACGTCGGTTGGTTGGATCTCGATACTCACGCACACAGTCTTCACACTGAATAAACTCTGCCATGGTCGTGTTTTGACGGTCATAAGGTAAGTTTTGAATGATAGAAAAACGCGGACCACAGTGTGTGCAATTAGTAAAGGGATATTGAAAGCGGCGATTGAGGGGATCAAAGACGTCACGCAAACATTCTGGACAGGTCGCAAGATCAGGCAAAACATCAGCTACATAGGAATCGGTTTTCTCGCTGGCATGGATTTCAAAGGCCGTAAATACCGGTTCGGCGTTTGCTATTTCTCTCACAACCAGATTTTTGATTTCAGCCAGAGCTGGTTTTTCAGAACGAACTCGCTGCAAAAACTCCTGAAGTCTGAAGGCATCACAATCGATAACAACATTAACCCCTTCCGTGTCGTTATTCACCCACCCCTTGAGATTCATATCCAGTGCCAGAGTGTAAATGAAGGGCCGAAAACCGATGCCTTGTACGAATCCCTCAATACGAATGTGATACCGACTGCCGGGTCGACGATGCACGCCACTCACGAATTCAACTCTCCTCTTGCTCAGACCACGATGATTCTGCGGAGCATTCCATCAAAATACCTTCGGCCACGTTAAGAAGTTAATAACAATTTAAAAAAGGAATTTACCACTGTTTAGAGTTCGTTGCCACCAATTTCCCACCACCGACTTTAAACAGTTTGGCCAGCGACAATGGCGGGTTGGTGCAGAAACCTCAATGTTAGCGTAAACACCTTTAATCCCAACCTTGGCTATGATCTTGCAATCACTCGCAAGAACCTCACAATTAAACTGTATTTATTTGCCTTTTGGAGATTAGTGCCGATGTCTAATCCAAATTTTGTCAGTTTGATCCCGATTCATTACCTATTTTTGGCACTAATAGTTCTAGCACCATCCATGGGCATTAGCGGCACCAGAGAGTCTATCAGACCGACCGCGAGCTATTCCTCCACTACCGATAATCAAGTTCCAATCTCCACGGAGGAGTTCTTGATGGGCCTAGGGGAAGGGATCGGACGTGTCGATGAATTCATCTTTATCAAAAAAATGGCTGAAAAACTAAATGTAAAAGTGTATTTATTTGGCGGTACGGCTTCGGCTTTTGCCCATTACGTTCGGTGGGACCTCCAACGTCAAAAAGGAGATCAGCGGTTTCATCCGGCTCGATTTGATTATCGCTATATCAACATTTATCGATCCACCCAAGACCTCGACATTGTCGTCGATGGACCAAGTTCTGCCATCCAGAGCCTTGAAAAAGCCCTCCAATCGAATTTTCCCTACCTCCAGGGTTCAAAGACACAAAAAAATGCCTGGGAGGTGCGATCTCTTCGCGAAAACATCAGTGATAAGCTCGCATTGTTGAACAATCCTGACTTTTTGAATCAGCACACAGATTCCAATTCCGTAGGCCTCATTGAAATCACCACCCCCGAACTCACGAACGCCCGAGTCCGCGATTTGAAGGACTGGGATAACCTCACAAACTCTGGTTTTTTGAACGACATTTTAGAGGGAAGGATTCACTATTATTTTTCACCTCTTCATGAAAAAACTAAATTTTATTTAGAAGGTCGCAATCCTGCCATCCTCTCGGTCATTCGTTACTTTATCAAGATTATGCAATTTGATCTCACTCCGAGACAGGAAGATTTAATTATTGCAAAGAACATCATCGCTGATTTCGATCCGAAATCGACCACCAAACATTATTACCTACCTCGTTGGTTTTCCGAAAATACTCCTAAACTCATTCAAAACGCCATTGACGTTGAAAAAGCTTTTGCTTTCCTCGAAGAGACAGGATTACGTGCAAAGCTCCAAAGGATCGGAGATCCAAACGAACTCAACTCGGTTTCTTGGTGGATGAACAAAGAACCTTTAAAAAGTTTCACACTGGGACGACCGCCTGAAGATGGCAAGATTGTGACAGCTTCTGATCTCGGCATTACGGTTATTGCCCATGAAACCACCTCATTTTTAGTCTATGAAGCCATTACTCGTTCTCACCAATTGACTCCCAATATTCTCAATTCTCGTGCGGGTAAGCCTCATGAAAGCGCAGGTTTTGGCAACGGTTTTTATGCAATGATCGGCGATCGTTCAGGGTTTAGGGGAACAGGCTTCACGATTCGATTCACCGTCGACCCCAAGGCTGTATTGGGTAGCGACTTCACTATGCATGAGAAGTTTGTTGTGATTAAAAACCGCAATGCGATTAAGGTGCTGCCTGAAAAGCTTCGCATGGATTTGATTGAATACTACAACTGGTTGATGAACGTCGATAATTTATCGATCGATGACCGTGGGATTCATCAACGTTTGCGCTTGGCCATGCGCACACGTTTTGTGCGTCCAACAGCCGAAGAGCTACAGTTCCTCAATGCACTGACCCTCGATGATCTTTTAATGATCATCGACAAGGAGACGAATCTCGATAGCAAAGTGTTGCTGCTCGAAATGATGTTAAATCAACAGCCCAATTTGGAGAGTCCACAGTTTTTTGATCTCCTGAAAAGGCTCAAACTGGTCGCTGAAAATTCAACAGACAATTCATTGACTGCCGACAATGCAACTCCACCCCCGAAAAATGCTCATCAAATCACAGCGATTCAGCGATTTGCAGTCCTGCACCCAAATTTTATTGAACTACAGCGCGCCCTCGAACTCGGACTGTTTATTAATCATGAACACCTTTACTGGCAATTGATGATGCCGAAGTTGCGTTCGATCGACGAACACATTGCGGCTCTTGGGCATTGGCAAAGTGTTTCCACAGAAAAGACCAGATCCAGAGAAACAGAACTCGCTCTTCGCTCTTTGGCCCAACAGTTTTTTTCTCTTTCCCCTAATGGCAGTCAAACACACAAGCTTTTGCTCCACCTCTCTAACCCAAGAATTAAACTGGGACTTGCCGCACTGAATGTGAATGATCCAGAAGTTTACTTGGCTTCACTTATGGCCACCTTATCGAGCAGTCAATCAGATCTGGCGTTGGCCCCTGTCTTTGTGCGTGTGTGGAAGTCGCAACGTGATTCTTTTTTTGCGGCAAGGCCCAGAATTGATGAACTCCTTTCGTTGATCAAAAGAGTTCCTTTTTCGGAAGTTCAGCTGGATGTTTTGCGATATCTGTCTGAAGGTCCATCGCTAAGACGCTCAGATTTAGGACAACTCATCAGTGCGCTCGCCGCACCCGTAGACCTAAGTGGCAACCAACTCGCTGTGTGGAACAAATTGCTTCTCGAAGCTTCAAAGCGATTTCTCCAACTCAACCCACCTCCGTCAGAACTTGGCACGTTTTTGGGTTCAAAGGCGTTTTCAACAAAGGCTCGAATTGAATTCCTAAGAGAAATCAAAATAGCATCCAACCAAAATGAACGAGCAACCATCAACTCCCAAGGAGATCTCCTCAATCTGGTGAGCGGGATAAAGGATATGGAGGCCTTAAATGATTTTGTACTATTCAGAAATAACGAAATCTCAAATTTTCTTTTCATCAAAGACACAACCGCCAAACTGATAAAAGAACTGGGAAAGTCAGAAGCTTCTGCGAAACTACTGGAGATTTATGTCCAACAACATCCTTCGGATTTTGAAGATAATTTGCTTTTGTTTTATTCAAGCCCACTGCGAAAGCTCCCAAAGGACGGCATCAGAGTTGTAGAACCTATCTGGAACAACGCGTTTTTGAGTTTAATGAAGGAAACGAAAAAAAACGCAAGCGAACTTATTGTACTGAAGTTAACAGTTCCTTCGGTGGCCAGTTACCGTCTTTACCTTATGACAGTACTCAATCGAGCGGAGTCCCTTGAGGTCTTTACTGACATTATTGCCAAAAATATGCATCTGGTCATTGCCGAATATAAACCTGAAGAACAAGAGTCCTTTTTCCAAGTTCACAATGAAATCGTTCCTCAAATCCTCAAACGCAAAATGCCGCTGTTCTCAGAAGATCAGAGCCAAATTACAATGGACCGATTCAATGAGCTGGCCAAAAAGCTGACCGATGCTAAAGCGATCTTAGAAACTCTCGCCTTGTTCCTTGAGCAAGGTTTAACAAAACCGTATTTCGGGCAGTGGGGATATCCAGAAAAGATCGCTATTTTGAGCGAAGACCCTCGTCCCAAACTCACGCGCTCCATGTATAAAGAGCTTACCAGCAAGATTTTTATCTATACTCTCTTAGAAAGGCATGAATTTGCCGATTTAAAGAAACCTTTCCATCCTTCCATATTCATCTCGATAATGGGAAATCTACTCACGAAGGACATGATCCGCAGTCTGGGGCTCGATAAAAAAATGGTAACTCAATTGTTTCGCTACTTTGCTTTTTTGGGTTTACAAAGGATCCTGCTCGATTCAACTGGGGGAAAGCAAAATTGGAAAATTCAAAACTACACTTCTGGTCTTCTTGGAATCACCCGACAGCCAAACACCAGCATGGCTGAGGATTTAAGTAAACTATATGCGGAATTGACGGAGATTCACGAACTGCCCCTTCGAGTCACTCCACGCAAAGGATTTCTATCTGAAACCATACTATCACAAATCAAGGCTGCAGAACAAGAAGCACGAGAGCGGACCAAACAGCATATACAACAAGCGGATGCTCAACTCACCAAGCTTTTCAACGAACGCCCAGAGTTTCGCGAGGCCATTGATTTCACGGAAAAGTTGCCATCAGAATCAAGATCGGAAAGTGCAGTGTTAGATTCAAAATTAGAAAAGGCACGACCGGAAAAATTGGCAATAAAGCCTCTGACTTGTCAAAAAGCCCTCATCCAGTCTTCTGAGCCCACAAAATCAGAAATTTCAGAATGATCCGAGGTCATGCTTAAGCGCTTGAGGCAGTTTTAACTTGATCTTGTACAGCTCGCGCACGAAGCGATACATATCGTGATAGACTTACAGGTGTTGAAAACGAGCCATAAACAAAATTCCTTTTGACCTTCGGTCAGATTGGCTTCGCCAATCAATAATTAAATCACTGGATCTTTGGGGTTAAGGCCCCAAATTCACAAAAATCCCCACGCTCAGCGGCCCACACACCGGACAGCATAGTTGAGGTCCCGGTTGTTAACGTTGACAAAGCCAATGGCGCCATTGAATAACCACGCGCGGGCGCGGCTATTCGAAAAGATAGACGCCGACCACTCATAACCACCACCTGCGGCTGCCATCTCTGGCATCACAAAACGCACACCATTAGCATTTGCAACATTGTAGTCATAAACCGTTGGCAATCTCCAATCGACTCTTGGTGAGGAGCCTAAATTCAAATTCCCCTTCCCAGCGTTATCAATGCCCGCATCAGTATTAGTGAAAAAATCACTTGCGCCATTGTCATCAATATCCTCGAAGCAAGCACTAATCGCTTTGTTAACTCCAGGAGAAAACACTCCTGTTGTCTGATACGAACCACTATCACAATAGTCGCTTGGATCATTTTCAGCCGTCGGATTAGCATTAATGGAATTACTACCAACGGCTTTACACCAATTTAGAGACGTCGAAACAAGAGAACTCCAAATCAGTTTCGTGCGTTCATCACGCCAAACTTCGCGACCTTTGGTGGCAGTTAAGGAACCTGTTCTTGTCACTAATTTCCACGTTCCTTGGCCTGCATTGCCTTTAGTCGATCCATCCCAAGTAGCATTACTTCCAATGACCGTATGAGAAGCACAATCAGCAATACGCTGATCAATAGTTCCACTAAGACCACATTTACAAACACTATTCGCCGAGCCGCCACCGGCACCTGTCACGGAATCACAAGTGGTATCCCAATTGGTTCGACTCACCAACGTCACACTTCCTCCGACATAGCCATCATCGTCTTTTGATATCTTAGACACAGCCCGATAACCAGGGTCAGCATTCGGAAAGGCCGATCCTGCATTTGTAATCGCTTCGGCTTCTTGAGTAATCTGAGTGGTTGTTTTATCCCTATGCATGTTCGACATCAGAGTGACCCCTCCGCCAGTGTAGCTACCTGGAACATTGAAGATAGTAACTCCAGACCTAATATTCGAAGCAATTAAAGCTGCGTCGGTAAACGCTATGGTACTGCCTGGATAATAACCGAGTGGAATCGTTCCATCGACAGTAGTTGTGGAGCTGGCGTTGGTCCAACCGGTGATGTTACCGCCAAGGGTTCCAGTCACGTATTGATTGGTATTATTGGTCCAACAACCACTACCATTAAAACCTGCCGCACAATTAGCCGATCTGCCACCATTGGCAGCGGTATAAACGTACCGATTGGCCGCCGTCGAGCATTGGCCAGCATTCAATGCATCATCAGTGCAAGGGCTATAGGCTGCTGTGGCTGTTCCTGTGACTCCGAAAATATTCACACCAGTCAAAATGTTGCTAGCGACGAGGTCAGTATCGGTAAATTGTACCTGTTGATTGGCATAGAAAGCGTTGGGGATGGTTGCTACAATTGATGTGCCGGCAAGATCGTTGGACCAAGTCGTTAGGTCGCTGCCAAAGACCTCAGTGACTGCCACTCCAGCCTTAGATACAACACAGGGACCGGAACTCACAAAATTGTTTGGACAAGGATTAGTGACCGTACTCGTTTGACTAGAGTCGGATTTGGTTTCTTTATCAGTAATCTCCGCTTTAAATACCCCCCCGCAACCAATAAGATTGAGAAGGAATAGACTACCTATGACATAAAATCTGAGGTCTGAGGTCTGAGGTCTGAGGTCTGAGGTACACAAAGCCACCCCCTTTTTGGTGAATCAAATATTTACGTTCAAAAAAACTTGATGACACATGCTTTATTGTACCCTTTCTTCGTCGTGCCTTTAGAAAATCTTTAGACTCTTTTCAAGACATTCTCATTTTGAAGCAAAAAAAAGTCCTATTGTCGCTACATTTGAGCAAGTGGTGACTCAACGTCGCAATCATCGATTTAAACAGACCCCAAAAATGCTCAAGATTCCTTGATGACGTTTTGTTTTGAGCAACTAAATAACTCATTTCGATTAATGTGGAGGCAGGCCAATTAATGGCAGATTATCAAACAAGTCAAATGCGAAGGTACCCGAGAGAGATGATCCACAGGCTCGATGTTCATAGGGGATGAAGAACGAGTCTGAAACAAATATGCTTCCCCCTTTATCGATCGCTTCATTAGTACTGATAGTCGGTCCGATCTCGGACTCTTCGGACCTCCAATGAAATCTATTTGTGCCTTAACAATTTGTAGAACTTGCAGTCTCTCCCAAAAAACAAACTCCCAGAATTCACCGGGAGTTTTCTAACAAAGGAGATTGCAATGAAAAACAAATTCGCACCCAAAAAGACCATCGTGATGGCAAGTCTTTTAGTGACTGGGCTGGCGGCTCAAGCTCAGCCTGTCCGTACGCCCTCCAAAGAACAAAATATTGAGGCAACACAACAAATCAGCCTCAGCCAAGAAGAAATCCAAACCGCAGAATTTGGTTGCGGCTTAACTTGCGGGGCCAGCTGCGGTCACACAGCATCCTAAGTAAGCGTTGTTTTCGCACCTGAATGCAAAAACTAGTGTGGGGGGATTTCTTCGAACGAAGCGCCCCCTCACTTTTCATTTTACACTTAACTTATGAGGAATCTACTTATGACAAACAATTCACGCATCAAGGTCCTAAAGAAGGCGGCACTTCCGCTTTTGCTCAGCCCTTGCTTGGGAGTGTCCAGTGCCCTGGCGAAAAAGACACCGTCTGAACAGACCCAATATCAATCATGCATGTCCACCAAACACAACTGGCTCTTCGGACACTTCGACCCATCTCGTTTAGATTTCACAGAACAACGTAAAAAGGCGATTGAAGAATTTGAACTTCAAATAAAATTCATTGACCTCAATCGAATGGACCAAGCCACAAGCGATGCCCTTTTTAGCAAAGGAAGCAGACTTGGCCTTCCCGCATCAGTCATTGAATCCATTATCTGCATCGAAAGACTTCGCCGTAACCACCCGGAAGATGAAGATCGTGGCTTCAATTGTTCTCAGAGTTGTGCTGTCACCGTCCGCTAGTCACCAAACCTGCGGTCATTCACGATGGAGATTTGAAATCATGAAACAGAAAACACAAAGAATTTTACCAAAAGTTGCCATGGCTGCCACTCTGAGTTTGCCCCTCAGCCCAACCATGAGCTTTGCCACCCCCCTGAGGGAAAAAATTCTGGGACTCAATTCACAGACGACCGCGACGATGTCCGATCCAGAGTTAATCCTTGAAGAAGAACAATCACTACAATTGGCCTGCTTGCTCACCTGTGGACGCTCTTGTTCCCACACTGACAACTGCTGATAGCCAATGAGAGGAGAAAAAATGAAACTCAAACCTAAGAAAAAACTTCTGATTCCAACATTCATGATTTTGACGACAACTTCGGTGATGGCAGGAGCAAAATCTTCAACCCCTTACCTTCCGCCATCACAGGATGTACTCTCGCAAGAGTCCTACCTGTTGGCCGCTTGTAACATTACCTGTGCAAGCACCTGTGGGCTCACCAATAAATGTTAGACCGCCGAAAGACACGAGGATGACCAATGACTGATGTGGAACTTTGGGAAGCACAATGGCAAGACTGGATCGAATCAGTCTCTCAAAAATTGCGAGATTCACATCACGTGATCCAGCAGCCCCATCCCTTTGACACGTGGATTCACTGGTCCCGGGGAGTTCCTTTGCGACGCCAAGGTTGGAAACTCCATCTTTCACCTCACCCCGAAATTCTCGGAGAGACTCTTCGCCTCATCGGTGACCTCTCCGAGAATTTCCATTTTGATTTTAAAATCATTGGTTCCTACAAGCTCTTTGTCCGTTTGAACGCCGGCCATCTCGGAGAGTCTCAAGTTGGAAAAACAATCACTATTTATCCAGAGACTGATGAGATCGCTCTGAGTCTCTACGAAGCCCTACTCCCCATCGCACAAAACCATCGCGGCCCACTGTGCCCGAGCGATTTCTATTTTTCGGCTAACGACAGAGTTTCCTTCCGGTGGGGGCAAATCGGCGAGGCCCATACCACTTATGATAGTTTAGGAAAGCCCAAACACTGGATTCAATCTCCCAAAGGAGACTGGATTGAAGATGAACGTCGTATTCCGGGAAAACTGCCCAGGGAGGTCTCACCACTCTGCTGGCAGGGCCAGTTTCTCTCGCGGCTTCCGATTGATGTTCCCCAGACGACCACCTGGGATACCAAACAAT
>JBILOD010000283.1:0-5638 GCA_044374645.1 Pseudobdellovibrionaceae bacterium
TCAGCAATTATATATATTGAAGAGAACTTGGAAGGGTTTAGGTCTAACCAATGGCGACCGCACCTATCAGCAAGAAGCACTCAACGAATTTCGAATCACTCGAGACTTAGCAACTAAAGAACAAAGCCCTTGTGCGGCTATCCTGGACCTGAGGGAGACACCGTTTTTTTTCGAATCGCTCATGGAAGATGCCGGTGGCGACAGTTTGGAAAAACTACCGATCTCTGTCACACAAAAACACTGGCCACGAATTCTAGATACGATCGAAGCCCTTCATCAGCAAGGTTTTGTCCATCGCGACCTAAAACGTCGCAACATCATCCTCAACTCACAGTCCGACAAAACTATCACGTTGATTGATTTTGAATTAGCAGGTCCTATGGGTTCACCCCTCCCTTGCTCTTCGGGGACAAGCGGTTTTAAGGCTCCGGAGTCTGAAAAAGGAAATCCGTTTTCACCGGCGATGGATATTTATGCTTTGGGCTCGTTGTTGTTTGAAATCGCCTTGGGTCGGGATCCAAGTATGTACTTAATTTCAGAGGAGCAGAGAGTTCAACTACTGCGCCTCAATGGATTTAATGCTGTGGCAGATATTGTAAAAAGAATTTATGGCCAAACGGAGTCACGTCCCTCTTTGTCTGAATTGCGAAATTTAACCGCATCAACACAAGTATTTCAACCTAGTGCACCCATTGTCCATCGGGTCACCAACCTCGAAGTGAATGAAGTCATCGATGCTACACTAGAAAGTCTCAAAGTCTTTGAACGCTGGTCTGGCCCGAACGAACTCCAATGGGCCAATCAACATTTACTCTCTTCCGTTCATCACAGAGGCATCAACATCGGAAGTTCGGGTATTCTGATTGGACTGACTCAGCTTAAACTCGCAGCCTCTAATCCTGCGGTTTCAAAGTTGGAATTCAAAACTGAACCATTGGACTTATTGATCAGGGCTACTGCGAACGGCCTCATTCGAGGAACACCTTATGACAATGCCCATGGTTTTATGACTGGCAATGCCGGTACGGCCTATGCTCTCAGTTTGGCAGGGAGGCACCTTGACGAACCCGCTTGGATCGATGCGGCCATCCAACTGTGGATCAGTGCCAGCTCACAGAGGAACGAACCCGACTTCTTTTCGGGAGTCGCTGGAATTTTATTTGGTGGGCTCCACTTAATCAAATTCAATAATAGAATAGAACTCAAACCGATCGCGGAAGAATTGGTACAATATCTCATTGACGAAGTCGTCGATTATGATGGCCTGTGGGCCTGGCCCCCCTCCATTGAATTTGGCGGGCTCCCCACACTCGGAGCGTCCCATGGCGCAGCTGGAATTGCCATGGTGCTTTCGCAATGGGCGGCGTTCGTCGACGACCAAGATCTCATGAGTTTTGCGACGGAGGTATTTCAAAGGATTTTCCAATTCGGTCGGTCTTCCAATGGGCATTCTCTGCGCTATGATATTCACCCGCAGTCTCAACCCCGCGCAGCCACGGACTGGTGCCATGGCGCGGGCAGTTACCTCTGGGCCATGATCAATAGCTCTTGTTTACCTGAATCGCTTACGGAAGAAATTGAGTGGGCAAAGACCCTGTTCTTGAAAAGTCCCATTTCCAGCAATCCCACCTACTGCCATGGACTCGCCGGACAATTGGAGCTGGCAATGATGTTGGGTGAAACTGAAAGGGCCGAAAGGATCAAGCGTGCGCTGATGTTGCAGCGTCGAGCCTTTCACCAAAATAGCACTTGGCCCTCTGAGAATCCGGAACAATTCAGTCCTGATTTATGGGTTGGTTTTCTCGGACCCACCGTCGCTCTCATTCGAGCGCAAGTCGGCCACAAAACAGCTCTTTTTAGTAGCCAGCTTCTGGCGCCGCCTTTGCAGGGAACCTTTGCGCTAACAAACAATTGTTGTTTGCCCATAGTGTCCTGACCGAATCTCTTACTGTGCGTGAGGAGTTGCTGCCGATGTGGTTAATTTTGAGTGCCAAAGTTCGTTCCTACTTTGTCTTTTTTTGGGCACTCGTTGCGTTTGGCTTTAGCCTATCGGTCAAAGCAGCCCCGCCCCGTACCAACTCCCAGAATGCTAACTCTGTCTCAAATTTAGGATCTCTGCCCTCTCTCTCTCTGGAAGAACTCCGAACCGGACTTGTTCACGGCCTTGAACGTGTGGATGAGTTTGTGTTTATTAAGAAGAGGGCGAAGGAAATTGGAATAAAAGTTTATTTGTTTGGTGGAACGGCTTCAGCCTTTGCCCATTACGTCAAATGGGACCTCCTCCGCCTCAAGGGTGATACCCGCTTTCATCAGTCCCGTTTTGACTATCGATACATCAATATCTATCGTTCGACCCAAGACTTGGACATTGTTGTTGATGGCCCAACCAGTGCCATCGCCACATTGCAATCGGACCTATCGGAACAATTTCCTTATCTGCAAGGCTCCAAGGCCGAGAAAAAAGCATGGGAGGTTCGCTCCCTGAGAGAAAACGTGGGCGATAAGTTAGCGCTATTAAATAATCCGGACTTTCTCAATCAGCACACCGACTCTAATTCCGTAGGTCTCGTCGAGATCACGGACCCCCTTCATCCTGAGGAGCGCATCCGCGACCTTAAAGAATGGGATAATCTTCAGAACTCAGGTTTTGTTAGCGATCTTTTAGAGGGCAAAATTCACTTTTACTTTTCTGACAAACATCACACTACCAAGTTCTTTATGGAAGGGCGCAATCCGCCCATCTTAGCTGTGATTCGCTATTTTATTAAAGTCTTACAGCTCGATCTTGAGATGCGGCCTGAGGACGAACCCCTTTTGAGGCGCATCATTGAAGAGTTTGATCCGACATCCATTGCCTCACACAATTATCTTCCAAAATGGTTTGCAGACAACGGTCCTAAACTCATTCAAAATTCCATTGATGTGGAAAAAGCCTTCAACCTTTTAGAGCGAGTCGGTCTACGAGCAAAGCTCAAATTGATTGGCAATCCCAACGTTCATGGTTCACTATCATGGTGGATGAATAAAGAGCCACTCAAAACTTACCCACTTGGTACAGTTCCACCCGGAACCTTTCCAGTTCCCGAAAAAGGTCCAACCGCTGCAAAACTCGGCCTCGACATTATCGCCCATGAAACCACGTCTTTTTTAGTCTATGAGGCCATCACCCGATCTCATCAAGGTCTACCGAATATTTTAATTTCGCGCCCCAACCATCCTGGTGAAGCAGCCGCTTATGGCCCTGGCTACTATGCAATGGTTGGAGAGCGATCCGGTTTTCGTGGCACCGGCTTTACAATACGTGCCCATTTGGATCCAGCCGCGGTCAGCGGCATCGATTTTACTTTGCACGGGAAGTTTATTGTGATCAAGAATCGAGCCGCCATCAGAATCATTTCCGAAAACATCTCAATGGATCTTATTGAATACTACAATTGGCTTAAGGCCACCGAGAGCCTTAGCGCCGATGACCTTGGAATCTTTCATCGGTTGCGCCTAGCGATGCGTAGTCGATTTCTAGCACCCAATGAACGGGAACGCGAGTTTCTTCATTCCATCAGCAGCACCGACCTGATCCTGCTCTTTGAAAAGGACCCGTCCATTGAAGGTCGAAAACTTCTTTTGAGTACAATTCTCGAAGTTTCAAACAGTGCCAAGGATCTTCTTTCCATCTTCAAAATCGTACATGAAGAACACCTAGCGAGAAGGTCGGTGGACACAGAGCAGCTCAAAGAAATGATTTGGAATCAACGCCAAGAAGAAATTCTTAAGCAGTTTTTAGCCCTCAATCCGACATTGGATGATTTGCAGGTGGCACTCAAACTAGGACTGTTTCATGATCGCGAAGAACTCTATCTTAAAAATTCCATTATGCACTTACATTCACTGAATGATATTCGCGAATTCCTGAGAGACTGGCATACAATGGTACTTAATCAAAAACCGAAAAGCCCTCCCAACATTCCTTTAAACGAATTAGGTCTCAAGTTCTTCAGGCTTTCCCCTTCTGAACAGGATGCCAGTGTCTTTCTTCGACTGTTTTCAACCAAATCCATTGCTCTGGGGCTTGCTGCCTATCAATTCGAAGACCCTCGGATTTTTTTGCTAGGTCTTACTCTGGCGTTAGAAGATCCAACTCAGAATGCTGTCGCCCTGAAAGTCTGGAGAAAACAAAAGGCTCGGTTCTTTGAGCTTCACCCCAATGAGAAGGAACTCACTGATTTTCTCCCAAACCTCCCACTCTCGGAAATTCGTTTAGATATTCTCAACTACGTGGCGCATGATCTCCGGCCCCGCAGGCGGGAGGACTTCATCAAACTAATTCAAGCGCTGGGGGAGCCCGATAAACTCTCCAAAGAAAATGAAAGAGTTTGGAAAGCTTCAATGACGACATTGGAATCGACGCTTCTGTCGTTGAAACCCGAGCTCTCTGAAATCGTCACTTTTTACAAACCCAAGTATTTTACCGCGGTCGAACGACGCGAGGCCTTCGAAAAGATCCGTCACCTCATTAAAACAGAGAATGATTTGAAGACTCTTGTCACTGAGAGCCACGACTATCCCACCGTGAATCAGTATCTTCTTGACCATCAAGACGAAATCAAAAGAATCCCTCTTTCATGGAATGGGGCCGACCAGCTCACTAAGTACTTAAAGGCACACCAAAGCGCCAATTTGATTCTTTCTGCCTACGCGGAACAAAATCCGAATGATCACAAAGGGATTCTCGATTTAATTCATGCCAACATCAGCGATTTACCCGAGCATCGCCTAAATATCGAATCTGCTTGGATTAGGGCATTTAAAGCGATTGGCAAGTCACAAATATCCCATGAACGACTCCTTAGCTATCGGTCTTCGATCCCGAGCGCACCTGCCTATCGGGTTTTCCTGACGATCGCTTTGCAAAAAGCCAGGAGCATTTCTACATTCCTTCAGACTCTAAAGGGTGCCTCGGGTGAAATTCTTCCTCACTTCGATTTACAGCAACAAAATGCCTATTGGCAGGCCAACAACGAAATTATTCCGAAGGTATTAAGAGATCGTTTGCCCGAGCTAACAAGGGTTGGAGGTAAACCCACTATTGCTGATTACCTTACAATCACCTCTCAACTTCGCGACCGAAGTGCCGTTGTGCAAACTCTTGATGCCCTACTCAAAACTGGTTTTTCATACACCAGCGACTCGTTTGCTAAAGGATTATTTATCAGAAATTCATTATCCTATGACCTTCAACAGTCCTCCCCCGAAGACGTTGTCAGTATTAACGGGCACCTAACAATGTATTTACTGATAAATCGGAATGAATTTTCCCCCGACCAACAATTTTTCACCTATGAAACATACTCAAACTTAATTACCTTTTTTAGCACCAATGCTCCTCCTGAATTTTTCAAGCTAGAGAACGCCTCGGACGTGACTCTTGCAATTGTGGAGCACTACCTTCTATTTGGTATCAAAACACTACTGACAAGATCATTCCTAAGTGCTCCGGCTGATACCCTGGCAGACCATCTTATCTCCTTCTTGAGGCTCGTACGTTATGATGAAAAATCGGATTTTTTACCCAGTATCAAAATTCTGACCAAAAAAATTCTTGCCAGCTACTCTGTTTTTGTATCAGTTGCCGCTCAGCGAG
>JBILOD010000031.1:0-15091 GCA_044374645.1 Pseudobdellovibrionaceae bacterium
TCGGGGGTTTCTTTGAAGTCGGTGTCAGTCGTGCCGATTATGATCATTTCATGTCGAGGAATACCAAAAACAATTCGGTTTTCTTTATCAACAGCCATGACCACGGCTTCCGGCAGAGGAAGGCGCTCGCGGGAAAGAGTGATGTGAATACCCTTGGTCGGTCGAAGGGACTTTTTCCAGTTTTTTTCCAAAATCGGAGCAACTTCATCGGTCCAGGCCCCAACACAGCTAATGACATGTTTTCCGTAAATCTGGAATTCATTTTTCTTGTCGAGTTGATCTTGAGCGCCAATGCCGATAATTTTACCTTCAGCATCGAAAACAGCTGTTTTTGCTTGCGTGTAATTACTGACAATGGCGCCAAGCTCATGAGCCGACCGCAGAGTTTCCATCACTAAACGATCGTCATCCATATAAGCATCGGAATAGACAAAACTACCAACGAGGCCGTCCTTTTTAATCCATGGCATACGTGTTGCGGTCTGTTCCGCATCAAGGCGCTCATGCAAACCGCTCTGAAACAGTGCAAGGATGTCATAGAGGAACATACCTAAACCCATTTTAAAATAACCAACACGAGAGTTTTCATAAATCGGCAAGAGGAAGCGAAGGGGATGTACGAGATGGGGCGCTAATTCGTAGAGTTTTTCACGTTCATTAAGTGCTTCAAAGACGAGGCCGAACTCTAAATTTTCAAGGTAACGAATTCCTCCGTGAATCAGCTTGCTGGAGCGGGAACTGGTGCCTGAGGCAAAATCAGACTTTTCTACAAGAGCCACCTTCATACCACGAGAGGCCGCATCGCGAGCAATGCCCGCACCAAGAATGCCGCCACCGACGATCACCAAATCAAATTTATTTTGTTTAAGACTTAAGAGATTCTCAGTTCGAGTTTGGGCCGAAAAAGTTTTCATGATTGCACCTTTGTCGTTAGCACCTGCACCATTTCGGGGGTCCAAGCAGTAGCTTTATATGTATTCACCGAGTTTAACACATTGTTTTGGGAGGGAAAGTAAACTTTTTGTAAATGTTTTTCGCGGGAAAGTTTATAGGCGAACTCGCAAAGGCGATCCCGAGCGGAGAGGTTTGAGAAGCTCACGTGTTCAATCCACAAACTTTGGGTTTGACCATCTAAAAATAAGAGCGGTTGAGCAAGAAAGTAACCGATAAGAGCGCCATCCATAGAGAAGGTGCTCGGGATCTCGCGGTCACGAAGAATAAAGCTCCAACCAGCCTTGAGATAGTGTTCTAGCGACTCTTGACGCCAACGGCTGCTCCAGCGCGCCAAACTCTGCTCAATTTCGGTAGAATAGAGTTCCTTAAGTTTGCTATTTTCATAGGTCAGTATTTCGTCTAAATTATCGATATTCGCGCAAACAAAATCGCCGTGCATTTTTGATCCTCATGGTTTCCGACTTGTGAGCGTTCGCTTAACCTTTTTTGATATTCCCGTAAAGACTCAAACAAGCGGTGCTCGCCTCCGGGACCTTGTCCCTTTGGCTGCGCTCCGAACTCGTTTTCCGGAAATGTCAAAAAAGATTTAGCGAACGCTCACATTGGGTTCTGTCCGTTTTTAGCAAACAGTTAGGAATTGTAAAAGTAAAACTTCTCAATCAAAATATGGGAATGAAACATTATAACGATTTTTCTTCGGAACTATGGAATCAAATTGAAACAGAAATTGATCAACATCTTAGGGTAGAGGGTTCTCCCCATTATGCCGCATTTGATGCGGATGGCACACTTTGGGATGTCGATGCGGGCGAAACCTTTTTTCAGTACCAAATCGACCATTCAGAACTAAAAGATCTTCCCTCGGACCCTTGGCATTATTATCATCAATGGAAAGAGCGTGATCCGCGCGGCGCTTATTTGTGGTTGGCCCAAATCAGTAAAGGGCACACTTTAGCGCAAGTCCGTCAATGGGCGAGAGAGTGTCTGAGGTTGCAAAAGGAGTGGCCCCTTTTTCCAGCTCAGCATCGCCTGATTCAGCGGTTGCGGGCCAAAGGTATTCGGGTGTTTGTAGTGACCGCTTCAATTAAATGGGCTGTGGAACCCTTTGCCGAGCTCCTAGGCTTACACTATGACGATGTGATTGGAGTCGAGACCCAGGTTGTAGACGGTATTATAACTGAGCAACAAAAGGGCAATATCACCTGGAAGGAAGGCAAGGCTCAAAGTTTGTTAGAAAAAACCCAGGGAGTTCGGCCAATCCTGAGCTGCGGAAATACGATGGGGGACGCCGCCTTGATCGATTGTTCACAAAGGCTTAAGTTGGCCGTGTGTTGCTCAAAAGTGGGTGACGAACTGTTTGAAACTGAGTTGTCCTTACAGAAAATGGCCCGCGAGAATAATTGGTTAACACATTCATTTTTAAAGGTATGAGAATAATCAGGAGTAAAGCTGAAGATCACGGAAAGGTCATCAAAATGAAGACTCCATTTTTTGAATTTACCAGACTGAGTATCAATTGGTCGCTCAAGGCTGGCTTGGTCACTATGGTCCTTTTAACCTGGTGTTCTTGCGGCTGGCTCAGTTATGAAATTAACGAAATTAGCAGCGGCAGCAATGCTTCATCATTGCCGAAAACAATTTTCACGCGTTTATCGGGAGAACTTGGCACCACGGGACAATATGGAACCAAAGGGGTGCCAAGTATTACGTCTTATCCGGGAGCGCGTGATGCTGCCGTTCAGTGGATTGCTGGGTCGGGTGAGGTTTGGATTTTCGGTGGTGATGGATTTGATTCCGCAGGAGATTCTGGTCCACTCAATGATCTTTGGCGCTATCATCCTACAACAGCTGAATGGGAGTGGGTCGGTGGTGCATCCACCATTAATCAAGCCGGTGTTTATGGCACCAAAGGTATCGCCAATATTTCTAATATGCCAGGTGCCAGATATGGCAGTTTGTCTTGGAAAGATGCTTCCGGAAATTTTTGGCTCTTTGGTGGTACAGCTCTCGATTTAAACGGGAATTGGGGCACAATGAATGACCTCTGGAAGTTTAATCCAACGACGAACGAATGGACTTGGATTTCCGGGAGCAATGTTTTTGGGCAGGTGGGCACCTATGGTACGAAGGGGCAACCAAGTGTCAGCAACAATCCCGGGGCACGGACTAATGCGGTAGAGTGGCTCGATGCCGATGGAAATTTCTGGTTGTTCAGTGGCACAGGTATGGACAGTACTGGCACTGAAGGTCAATTAAGTGATCTCTGGAAATATTCGCCAGCCACCAATGAGTGGACATGGGTTTCAGGGTCTCAATTGCGTAATCAAGGTGGAACTTATGGAACTAAAAAAGTGGCCCACGCTGATAATACCCCCGGAGGTCGTTTTGGCGCTATGACTTGGGTTGGAGCTGATGGAAAGTTATGGCTCATTGGAGGCTGGGGTTATGATAGTATCAGTATCGCCAATTATCTTAATGACCTCTGGTATTTCGACGTTGGCTCAACTCAATGGACGTGGGTCTCTGGCTCTAATTCAAGCGATCAAGATGGAATCTATGGCACCAAGGGATTCTATTCAACGAACTCGGTTCCGGGCGCCCGCTGGGGAAGTATTACGTGGTTAGGATCTGATGGTCACCTTTGGTTGTTTAGTGGTTTGGGGCGAGACAGTGTTGGGCGCGCAGGGTATCTCAATGATATTTGGCACTTCAATATTGAGAAGAGTCAATGGATGTGGGTGTCGGGTGCCAAAACCCACGGAGCCTTTTGCACTTGTGGCACTGTCAATGTTGCCAATTCGAACAATATTCCAGGAGGACGAAAAGGATCGTTGGGTTGGGTCGATTCGAACAATAAACTCTGGTTATTTGGTGGCCAAGGTCTTGGGGTCAGTGGCAACGCCACTCATTTAAATGACCTTTGGTACTGGGTTGGAGAGTGACGACATTCGCCGGCTTGTTAAAGAAATAACTCCGTCGATTTTGGCATGGGACTTTCATCAAAGAGCGACAAAATATTGAGTGCAACCTGGTCTTCGGGGTGACTTCCATCGATTCGATAAACCATCTCCGATATTGATGCAAAAAGTGATTGAAAATGTTGCCGCATGGAGTTTTGGTAATTCTCGAAGTTTAAACTAGGAACTCCCCAGTAGCGGGCCTGGCCTTTTTCATAAGGCGTCCATGTTGGGCGCCGTTGCAAGCAAATCTCAAATGGCACATCAAGATGGATGGCTATATCAGGGCGGGGAAAATATTGCGCCGCCGAGCCACTCCAAAAGGAGTACGGTACACCATAGGCCGCTTCCGCCGCAGCACACTTGTACCAGTAACCATTGAAAATCACGATTTCAGTATCAACTTTGATTTTGTCGAGAGCATTTTTAATGAGTGATTGTAGAAACAGAGTGCGAGCAATGGGCTCAAAATGCATCAGACAATTCTCAAATAAGATCGCTAGGGTCTCTGGTTGCGTTATGGCATCAAAGTCTTCAAAAGAGGAACGAAAGGTCAGAATTTGCGTCTTTAAACCTATTTTCTGAAAATGGTTTCCAAGTCTCTCAATTTGGGTGTCTTTACCACAAGCATCTGCACCGGAAATCACGATAAACTTCATAGGAGATAAACCTCCCCACGACTGCCATTAAACCCCATCTCATGTCCGTTTTCTTTGGTGTCAGACGATCGAACAATCCAACAGTGACCACCCAGGGCCTTTACCTTTTCGCCCACCTTGTGGCTGACATCATTAGGAAGATTCGCACCCCCAGAGCGCAGAAACTTCATGTAATTAAAGACATCGAGTACAAAGAAGCCTGGAACCCGAACGCCGAGGTTTTGTAGTTCAACAAGAGTGCGGGCCTTATTGCCAATGGCGTTCATAATGGTTTTCAGTCCTTCCCTTTATTAGCAGTAACAGGCTCCAATAATGATTAGGGAAGATCAAAAGAAAAATAGATCAAATGAACATGGCCAGTGTCGCACCTCATAAAGTGAGCGCATTGGGTCGATACGTTCACTTGGCGAGAGTGGCCGAGCAACTCAAGGGTTTGATTGAATAGAGAGCATTATACTGGGCCTTCAATGGGCTGGCGTTGAGGAGAGTTCGCCATCGAAGGAGAGATTCCGAATGATCCAGCTCTAGATTTTTTTCAAGTAACTCGAGGGAACGAGGTTCTCCCTGGCTCATGATGGCGCGTGAATCCGCGAGGCTGAGACCTGCGTAGCTGCCACTAAATCTGTAGGTGGACCTTATAAAGTCCGAATATTTTTTTGCAAGAGAGGTGTTCTGCAAAGAGATGAGTTGGCGAAGCTCCGGAATATTTAGATTAGGACTCCAATCGGAAAAGAGGGGATCAAACACGGCATTCAAATGGCTTAGCTGCGGTAAACCTGCATAACTTGTTTTTATGGAGCGCAAGCTTGCAAGGGCCAACAAATTGGCGGCCTCTGCTACAACCTCAAGATTCTGGGGAGATTCAAATCCCCTGAGGGCTTGTTCGTAAAGAAGCCTTTTGCGGATACCCAATAGCACCGACGGGCCTAAGTCATTTTGGGTTTCGAGCACTTTATCAAGATTCACGATATAATAAGTGGCAATCTGCGGTTCTAACCAAACCTGGGATTTTTCAGTGCCATAATAGGCTGGAATGAGCGAATTCATACCCTGGGTTGAATTTTTAATCCCCAGGGTATAAGCCAAATCGAGCAAGAGGTATTGATCGTTCACACTACTTACCATTTTTAACAATTGCTTCAAGTTGGTTGC
This sequence comes from Pseudobdellovibrionaceae bacterium, assembly GCA_044374645.1. GTDB lineage: Bacteria > Bdellovibrionota > Bdellovibrionia > Bdellovibrionales > Bdellovibrionaceae > CAUJGP01. The sequence continues at coordinate 5,723 of JBILOD010000031.1, forward strand.
ATCAACCTTTCGATGTCGGGGTTGTAAGTTCAGAAGACGTGGAATTTGACGTGGGAGGAGTTCTGTCAAAAGCTTGCGATGGAGTTTTTTAATCGCTGCTTCCTCATTGAGAGGAAACGAAGATTCCTCACTTGAAGAATCGCCTCGTGGTTTGAAATCTTCGAAAAAGATTTGAGAAACATCATAAAGAGACTCTGACGACTGAATCGCATTCTCAAGATGGAATTTGTAGGTATCAAGAGAAAAAGTGGCATGGGTAAGGACATGAGTCTTTTGCATTTCCAGCCGTTTGTGTACTGGAATTGACAAATAGGCCCTTTTCCAGAGGTCAACGAGAACCGGAGACTGATTTGCAGCGGGCCCGAAAGGATTAGCCTTTAATGTTGCGGAAAATAAGTTGAGGACCTGGATCCCGAAATCAGGGTGCTGCTTGAAATACGCATCAATCAAATAGTGAGACCCAATTTTATAGTCGAGCAATTCCAAAAATTTATGCAGAATCGGATAGGTCAAATGCAATCCACCGATTAAAGGCAAATGGTCCACTACAAATTTATTCCGCTGGTCGATGCTCCTAAACGTTTCGATAAGAGCGAGTAAGTCGGTTTCAGAACTGAGATTTACAGCCGAATCAAATAGGTTTTGCAAATGTTGATCGAGGTTTCCCATTCCTTTAGAAGTAAAGAACTGTAACACCTCGTTCAGCGTGGGGTTTAATGTTTTGAAAAAATCGACCGTTCTCTTCATTAGAAGGTCATGCCTCTCTACCAGGAATGACGGACTTTTTTCCGAAAAAGCAACCAAGGACTCAACAAATCCTAGGAGATCTCGTCGACGTTTGAATACGGAGCGATTAAGGCCGTGCTCAAGCAGATCGAGTTGAATTTCTGGAATGGGTGCAGTCTGGGAAAATTTTGTTAACTCTGCACCTGTGGGTTCGCTGGCGAAAAAGGTCGTTTTTAGTTTACGCCAAACTTTTATTTTGGCAAGATCGCTGGATTCATCCCTAGACACCGCTTCAAAGATGGTCGCTAGCACCAAAGGGTCATCAAAGTGCAGGCTGCCGAGCCCGATTTGAACTCGATCGCTCGGTCGAATTTCTATCCTAAGTTGAGACCCGGCCGTCAAAAAACTCAAAACATCAGCCTCATTTGGGTGGAGAGAAAAAAACAATCGATAAAGTTTGTTGAGGCTTTTACGCAGAGAGGGCGCACTGCCTAAATCGAAGTACCCGCTGCGATTGTAGGTGTTGTTTGTACTGTAAACAGTTAATAGCTGGACGGCTTGCTGTGGGGTTTTCACCCTTTGGATTGCGGTAGCCATAAAGCGATCTTCACTGGCCACAAACAGTCTACTGGCTTCAAACAGTCTACGTTCAAAAAGCTGAAGAAGGGTACTGAGATCGGTGGAAGTATCCAAAAACTTATCCACTAATGGCTTTCTAAAGATTCCGGTTAACGCAGGAGTTCCTAAGCCGCTTTTATTCATTTCAGTCCACCATAATGCGAAAACAGTAAGTTGGGATATCGGAATTTCTTTTTCAGAAAAAAACCGAATTAAAAAACTCAAGCTGTCCGCAAATTGATCATGCTCCAATAAATAAAGATATCTTGATGCTGGGAGATTACGAACAAACTCAATTTCCTCGTTTGACGGCTCGGCAAAATTGAATCGTAGAGCTAATCGCAATCGATGGAATAGCCCCTGGTCATGGCTTGAAATCTGCTCGGAATCGATCATTAGATTATAGTAACCAATCAAATTTAGTCGAAGATTTTCAGGTATAACAGTAAGGGCATTGCGATTATGAAAGATGATATAATTGCTGTTTTTTGCAATTGTGAAATCAACATTTTCTCGCGCCTCAGGATTCACCTTGAACCTAATAGTTAACCCGCTACCGACGAAACCGGAATCGTGTCCGCGCATAGTATAAAAACCGTCGCCAAATGCGGCGGTTTCACCCGCCGTGTTTTTGCGTGAAATGAGGACATTGGGGATTCCCTGATGAGATCGCGTTAAGGCCTCATAAACTTCATAGGAGCGAGTCTCATGGGCAACGATTTCTAGACCCAACTCGGACGCCGTTTTGCCGGGGGACACTCCGGCTCTTTGCCCCAGAGGAAAACTCTCGAGAGGCTTCCTGTGCATCCACCAAGAAACTGAGTTAACTTCAGAAGGGTTTCCGATGGCCCGCAATTTTTCGAGAAGCCCAACGTCAGTCAGATTCTTAATTCCTTTCTCCAAATCAATGGAATTAAGAATCAGTTTTGGTACGTTGTTCTCAAACCATTTTTGTAGATAAGGAGAGGACGCTAAAATTCTGGGATCAAAGTCTTCAATTATTTTTTTGATGGCATCCAAATCCTTAGATCGAGGTTCTAGGCTAAACTGAAAACGTTTTATAAAATATCGGAGAACAGCAAGGATCGGAGGGTTACGACCTTGTTTGAAGTAGCTTGTGGTTTCGTGTTTAGTTGAAAAGTAGAAACGAATTTTTCCTTCGACCACATCCTGTAAGAACTTTGGGTTTTGAGTGTTTTCCCAGTCGTGTAGATCTCGCACGATTGGTTCTCCGGCGGCCACCTCACTCACCTCAATCATTCCCACGGAGTTCGAGTCGGTATGCTGGTCAAGAAAATCTTGGTTGTTCAATAGAGCTATTTTTTCTTTGGTGCTTTCGCGCAAAGACCGAACTTCCCAGGAGCTCTTGGCCCCCTTGTTGCCCTGCAAATAAGGAAAATGGGTGGCAAGCAATTTGGCGATTTCATCTATAGCCGATTGAGGCCCATCCACCACGATATCCAGATCTTGATTGGCTCGATAAATGTTGATGTACCTGAAATCAAAACGATCGGGAAAGTAAGACTGATCATTACGCTCACGACGGAGAAAGTCCCATTTTACATAATGGGCGAATGCGGCCGCAGTTCCACCAAAGAGATACACTTTAACGTTATATTTGTGGGCCAGTTCTCGAAGATAAACAAATTCAGTGACTTTAGTGATGCCAGCAGAAATTGCCGTTTGAAGCTCTTTGGGGGTGACTTGCGGAGCGGTCGTGTTGCGGGGGACTTCAGCTTTACCTCCGAGCCACGAGGGTAGGTTCAAAAACGGAGCTTGAACACCCGCTAGCGCTGGTACTTGAATGGACAATACGGACGCGGCAATTGTCAGTCTTGTGATCAGTTTGTAGACGGCCCGGTTGAACCTACACATTATTAGTCTCCCAACGAGTAAGCGTTCGAAACCACTTGAAAACCCAGGGCCGGAGAGGGCAGTGGGTAGTGCTTATGGAACGGTGGTCGTTGGGCGATGTTTCAAAAACCATTCCATCGAGCAATGGGGCTACAAAAAAACACTAACTGAGGAGCAGTCGATGCCCTCGGTTTAGATGGACCATCAGATTGATTTTTGGGTTGAGAGTTTTAGCTCTTTGGCCAATCCCCAAATAAGTTTTATCGAATTCGCCGACATGCCATTCAATGGGTAGTTCTAAATCTTTCAGTTTGGGCCAATAGTAAGGCTGTTTAGCTATGGACCAATGAATCAGAGCCTGCGCAAGACGTGTACGATCGAAATCTTTTTCTCGGCGGTGTATAGTTTTTTGCACTGTCTCCGGTTCGAGCAACACGGGTTGTTGCTCCCATTCATTGACGACACTGAGCCAATCGTTCTGCAAAAATTTGTCTGCCCAAACATGATCGCGCTGGCTGCGTAGGGAACGCTCGGAATCGTCTTCCAAACCAGGATTGGCAGAGAGGATCATAGCTTTCTGAAACAAATCGGGCGCCGCCAAAAGCGCACCTAGAGCCAGTCGGCCACCCATAGAGTAACCCCATAGCTCAATAGAGAATCCGTTTTTAACTTTAGTGCTCATGATGGCAACAAATGTCGAAGTCCACTGTGACAGAGAAAGAGAAGCATTGAGTTGGGGGTCATTCCAAAGATTTATGGCCCATAGGTGAGTTTCTGGTTCTCGCTCGTGGTGCCAGGCTGTCCAATCACTAGGGAGTCCTAAAAATCCGTGGAGAGCGACAATTAATTTTTGGTCCATAATCCATTAATTTCTTCCCGAAGGAGCTGACTCTGAATTTCACAGGGGCGCAGTTCTAAAATCTGCGGTGGTGTATTGAGCCCATGATCCAGACTCTCTAAACATTGATAGCTTAAATTCCACATCTCAGCCCATCCCTTGAAGTTGAGTTGGTGTCGATTCAAGAAAGCTTCTCGACCAAACATTGGTTTAAAGATATGTCCACCGGCATTATTCATGATAGCGAGAGTCCATGTCGCGCCATTGAGTTGAGGTACCACCCATGGAGCACTCAGATCGTAGAGGGTTGTGAGGTCGCCGAGGAGGGCCCATGAATGAGTGTTCTGTGGTTTCCACCCGAAAAATGTAGAAAGTTGACCGTCAATCCCATTAGCACCGCGGTTACCGGAGATGGCATTCGGTAAATTCGCGGCGGCGACCCAGTCCCATTCGCGCACAGGCAAGCTGTTTCCTAAATAGAGTGGTTGCTCACCGACGAGTTGAGACAGGTGATGCACGAGGCTCAGTTGTGATTGATGGGAATCAGACAGCCCATGTGGTTTATCAGTGAAATGCTGACAAAGGTTTGAAAGTGCAGTGAGTGGGGCAACAGCGGAAGAACGCGCAAGTCCACTCCAAGAACCATTAGTCAGACTCAATACCGGTAACGTAAATCGCTCTTCAAGATCACGCCAGACACGAGTTGTTGGCACAGAGCCAATTCGGATAACACCATCGAAAACCCTGTCCGCCATTAACTGTTGAATCCAGCGCTCACTCGATTTGATACGACCTGATTCTAAATCGGGATGTCCTCGTAAGCCCGAAAGAGATTCAATCCACCAAGGACCTTTGAGGTACTTCAGAAGATTGCAAACGAAAGCTCTTTCATTTGGTTGGAGTCCGCTCACAATAAAGAGCGGTTGTTTACACTGACTTAAAAAGGCTACAGCCTCAGGCTTCAGCTCGAAAAGTGAGCCTGAATGCGAGTCTAAATCTAAATCCGAATCTCTTAGACTTTTAGCTGTCGCCCAACGACCCTCTTCAAGTTTGGGAATTTCCCCTTGTAGTAATGGTTCAGCAAAACAGACGTTCAAATGCAGCGGTAATTGGTGACTCCACTCCAGCTTTTCCAAGACATTGAGGTCATCCACGATATCCACAGTTGGAGCGGCATAGTGTGTGAAAATTCCAATTTGTTCAATTGATTGAGGCGCGCCTGTTTGGCGATAGCTCGGAGGCCGGTCGGCTGTGAGAAATATAATGGGAGTTTTTGTGTAAAACGCCTCGACAGCGGCAGAGATCAACTCCGTCGCGGCTGTGCCACTGGTAGTGATCACGGCTACGGGCCTTTGCGTTTGCTGGGCACGACCCAAAGCAAAGAAGGAGGCGCTCCGCTCTTCAAAAAAATGATAGAGATGGCCGGTAGACTCTAAATAATGTCTATTTTCATCAAGCAGGGTTATAAAAGGGCTGTTTCGAGCACCTGCACATAAACAAAAATCAACAACCCCAAGGCTTCGAACGTATTCTATGACTTTCGCGGCTTTATGTAAGTTCAATGAGCCTCCTGGTTAGGCCAATGGCCCAATTAACTTTGGTCGTTGTTATGAAATACCAAGTAAGGCCTTAACAGATTCTCGCTTCGCCCTCAACTCTTCCCATTCACGATCAGCTTGGCTTTGGCGGACGATCCCGCAGCCAGCCCGCAAGTAGGAGTTTTGCTCGTTCCATTCAAGATTCCGAATACCAACCAAACACCAAAAGCCATTGGTCAAAGTCATTCCAAATGGGGCTCCAAAATGACCGAGATTTTGATGACCATTGAGCTTCTTTAGCCATTCCCATGACACCCGCCTGGATCGCAAGCCCAGAGCTGAAGAGGGGTGCAGGGTATGAACAAGTTCGATGTCAGTCGCATCGGCATCTTTTTCTGCCCACTTTGAAAGAGTGGTTTCAATACGCGTGTGTAGGTGAAACAAGTGTGGCAATTCAATGACTTCTGGTCCATAGGTCCGAATCTTGGGAGTTTTTCCATAATGGTTCACCGCAAAGGCGCCGAGTTTTTCACGAAGATCATCGATTACCAGTTGGTGTTCATGAAGTTCTTTGCTGTCTTGCAATAGCGTTTGTCCGTCTGGAGTTGAAGTCTGAAGTCCCAATTTCGGTAAAGTGCCGGCCAGTGCCATGCTCAATAGGCTTCGTCCCTCACGTCGAAAGAGGATCTCAGGGGTGGCACCGAGCACACCCTTTAGCTCATCCCACCAACCGTAAATATATAAATGCAAAGGACAATTTACGAGGAGATTCAAAAGCATCCGCATTCGCTGCGGTGGGGACGGAGCCACTTCCGCCGCTTCTGTTGTCATCACCACCGCCTTTTCAATCAAATCATCATTGATGGCGCTCTGAATGGCCTGAAAATCCTCATCAAACTCCGATCGGGACGCTGGTGTCCAAAAGATATTTGTGATTCCTTCCTCCTTAGAGAGCGAAGCGCGGAGTAAAGCCACGAATTCATTGCGCTCAAATTTAAGGCAGTATTGAAACTGTTGTCCGTCTTTTGACGGGTCTCCAAAGAAAGTGGGTGATAGAACGGTAAAGTTGGTGTCCTTTCCACGGTTTAAAGAGGTGCCAAGGCTTATTTCTGTCTTGCAATTAGTTAAAACGAAAAAAGATCCATCAAAGTCTTGCGCTAAGGCGCCAGGGCTTGAGAGGATTTGTTGAATAGCATTGGCAGTCACCATAAGTAGGGTTATACCCTGGTGAAATTGCAATTTCAAAATAGTATTTGTGCTTAAAATATGATAAAGGCTTCGTCGATGGAAATTGAAGTTGGAAAAGAAGTAACCTTAGTTGAGCCTAAAGATAACTCTGCAGGCGGAGCGTCTGAAGGTGCTAAAAAAGGTACTCCGGTAAAAGTGGGTAATATCACCGTTGGTGGGCCTGACTTCGCGGTGATTGCAGGGCCATGCTCGATTGAATCGCAAAGCCAGTTTGCCGAAACCGCCAATTTCGTAAAAGATCATGGCGCGTCTTTTTTGCGCGGAGGTATTTGGAAGCTCAGAACGAGCGCTGAATCCTTTCAAGGCCTAGGCCCATCTGCATTTGGATTTATCAAAGAAATCTGCCAGTCCGTGAATCTACCTCTTTGTTCTGAAGTGACCGATATTCGCCAAATTGAAATTGTCGATGATGTTGTTGGAGTTTATCAGGTGGGCTCTCGCAATATGCATAACTACGAGTTACTTAAAGAGCTTGGAAAAACCAATAAGCCTATCATTTTAAAGCGGGGTTTTGCAGCCCTTGTCGATGAGTGGCTCAAAGCGGCTGACTACATCATTCGTGGAGGTAATGACCAAGTCATTCTCTGTGAGCGAGGAATAAGAACCTTCGAAACAGCAACTCGTAACACCCTTGATCTTAACTCAGTGGTTTACATTAAGAAGCACACGAACTTTCCAGTGATTGTCGATCCCTCCCACGCGGTGGGTATTCGTGCTTTAGTGCCGGCGCTGGCCTACGCGGCTGCGGCAGCAGGAGCAGACGGGATCATCGTCGAAGTTCATCCCCGTCCACACGAAGCGCTTTCGGATGGACCGCAGGCATTGACGTTCCCTGACTTTGAAACTCTGATGAAGCGAACAGATGCCATTTTGTCCGCCTTTGATAAAAAAATTGCGAGGCCATAATGAACGTAACGGCGAAGAATCCAAAGACAGTTAAATCAATGTTTGCAAGTGTGGCGCAAAATTACGATCGCGCTAACTCCGTACTGTCGATGGGAATTCACCACCTTTGGCGTTCAAAGCTCGTCAAATTAGTGGGAGCCAGCAACGGACATAAAGTTTTAGACTGTGCCACAGGAACTGGGGATTTAGCTATTGCTTTCAAAAAAGCGGTGGGACCTACAGGTGAGGTGATTGGCACTGACTTTTGTGAAGAAATGCTTTCTTTTGCTCCAGCAAAAGCTAAGGCACAGAATCTCGATGTTAAATTTCAACTTGCTGATGTCATGAACCTTCCCTTTGCTAACGAGGCCTTTGATGTTTCGAGTATTTCATTTGGTATTCGCAATGTCGCGGATCCGGTAAAAGGTATTTCTGAGATGGCTCGAGTCGTGAAATCAGGTGGCAAAGTCGTGGTTTTGGAGTTTGGGCAAGTCGATATTCCGGTTTTGGGTCCACTCTATAATTGGTACTCACAAAAATTACTTCCTAAAATTGGAGGTTGGGTGACAGGCCAACCCCAAGCTTATGAGTACCTTCAGAAGTCTTCTGCGGCTTTTCCTTGTCGGGAAGAGTTTTGTCACATGATGAAGAGTACCGGTGCCTTCAGTAAAGTGGGCTTCTACTCACTATCATTTGGCATTGCTTACATTTACCTCGGTATCAAAAAATAAAAAGAAAGTTGTGAATTCCTAACCAATAGGCTCAATCTAAAGCTTGAGCCAGATTGAGTTTCAATGAGCCAAGCTAACTTTTCAAATTTCGAAAAACTTGCGGGCATCGTAGAGCGTGTAACTTATCATAATGAGCAAAATGGATGGACCGTCATCAAGGTGTCACCCTTTCGTGAGCCCAATCGTTTAGTCACAGTGGTGGTTCATCAGGCCAAGATTTTCGCTGGCGCAAGCATGGAGTTTGTGGGAAATTGGACTCAACATCCACAGCACGGTGAGCAGTTCAAAGCACACCAGGCCATTGAGAAAAAACCTGCAACAACGGCAGCACTCGAAAAATATTTAGGCTCGGGACTCATTAAAGGTGTTGGGCCCGTCACTGCTGCTCGCATTGTGAAACATTTTCGTGAGAAAACCCTCGAAGTCTTTGAAAATAAAATTGAAGATTTAATGAGTGTACCGGGGATTGCCGAAAAGAAGCTCGCCGACATCAAGACTTCTTGGGTGGAGCATAAAGCAATTCGTGATGTGATGATCTTTCTGCAGGGTTACGGAATCAGTACTCTGTTTGCGGTCAAGATTTATAAAGCCTATGGGGATAAGGCCATTGAGATCGTCTCGAGTAATCCCTATCGATTAGCCCGCGATATCTATGGCATCGGATTTTTTTCAGCGGACAAAATTGCACTCAGTATGGGGTTCCTGAAGAATGGAATTCCGCGCATTGAGGCTGGAATCAAGCATGTGCTGGCCAGTTCTCGCGAAGAAGGCCATTGTTACCTAACCATTGACCAAATCCAGGGGCAAACTAAGGAGTTGTTACAGGTCGATGAACCAGACAAAGTCACTGAAGCCCTTCGGGATCTTTTGGGAACTAATGAAATTAAAAAGCGGGTGATGACTTATGATAGCGGTGCTTCATCTGATTGCT
>JBILOD010000129.1:0-8826 GCA_044374645.1 Pseudobdellovibrionaceae bacterium
GACGAAGCCTATGTCGCGGAAAAAATAAAAGCGCTCTTAAGTCACAAAATACCAGTGGATGCCGATCGTGTGGCGGACTGGGTGAAGCGCTATTGCGAAAAAGAAGGTGTCGCACTGAGTGACGAGCAGCAAGCCAGTGTTTGTGGAATTATTGGCCAAGCGTTCTCAATTCTCACTGGGGGACCTGGTTGTGGTAAGACGACTTCCACTAAAGTTCTTGTTAAACTCTTGCAAGCCATGAAAAAGCGCCTGATTCTGGCCGCACCCACGGGACGTGCGGCCCAACGTATGTCAGAAGTGATCGGTATCGAAGCGAAAACGATTCACCGACTTTTGGAATGGGCACCCAATGAGAACGGTTTTAAGAAAAAAGAAGACACTCCATTAGAAGCAGACTTCGTGATCATTGATGAGTGTTCGATGCTCGATATTAGCCTTACGGCTTCGCTTTTGAAGGCGATTCCCGAGGCAACACAAGTGTTGTTTATCGGTGATCCAGATCAACTGCCATCGGTGGGGGCTGGCAATGTCTTAACAGATCTCCTACTTTCTGGAGTCATTCCAAAGTTTGAGCTGACTAAAGTGTTTCGCCAAGCCGAGTTCTCATCTATTATTCGATTTGCTCACAAAATTAATAAAGGAGAGATTCCTTCCATCGAATCACCCATTGCCGATCCCGAAGTCTTTAAAAAAGGGGTGGATTGTGTCTTTCTCGATGCAGAAGAAGCCACTCAGGAGCAAGCGCGGTTTATTGCCAAGGTAAAGGTAGTTTTAAAGAACACCTCCCAAACAGGGCACGAAGCTTTGATACAGGTTGGCGATTCCATCACTGGGCGGGTCCATGCAGAAGGTAACACTCTGAATATTGAGAAGTGCTTTTTACCCGAATTTACAAAAGAAGAGCTGCAGAGCGAACGGATACTCGCGATTCCCGATAAGTTTCTTCATGTAAATATTGAACAACTATTTCAAGCGGGGAGTCCGGTTGAAGAATTAAAAACTGTACTGAAGAGAGTGCACCCGTGGTCGACCCTTCACTTGGGCATGACGGCACTCGATACGGTTTTGCGCGTGTACACTAAAACCATTCCCGAATTATTGGGAAAGAATTGTGAAATCCAAATCCTCTCCCCCCAGGTGCGGGGAACCCTGGGTACCGCCAATCTCAATCAACAAATTCAAGCGGCGATTAATCCTCCAGCTCCTAATAAAAAGGAAATGACCTTGGGTGAGCGCGTATACCGCGTTGGTGATCGCGTTATTCAGACCCGAAACAATTATGATCTCGGTGTTTTTAACGGGGATATCGGTGTGATTGAAAGTATAGATCTAGAAGAGATGATGTTCTCGGTCTATTTCAGTGGTCACAATCAATCCTTCGAATATAAAAAAGAAAATCTCACCGATTTGCAATTGGCTTATGGGATTACGATCCACAAAAGCCAAGGATCTGAATTTCAAGCAGTTATTATTCCTGTGGCGACTCAGCACTTCAAAATGCTGTTTCGAAATCTCATCTACACTGGACTAACCCGTGGAAAAAAACTCGTGGTCTTTGTTGGAAGCCGCAAAGCTTTGTCGATGGCCGTGCAAACCATTGATCAGAAAGTACGCCAAACGGGTTTAAAAGAACTACTACTCACAAATCCACCGGGGCATTAAGGGCATTAACGTTTTTTCCAGTAAGCCCAAGCACCGAAAAAAATAGCCAAGGTGTATCCAACAAAACTCGCCACAGGAAGACCCAAGATTGTGCGACTCGCAGGCTGGCTAAGCATAGTGGTGGCACTGATAATTAAGCTTGAAATGATAAGGCCCCAGTACAACATAACTCCAAAGCGATCGATCGCCTTGGGTACGTCGGAGATGCCCAATAAATCTACTTTAAGTGCGAAACCTGGGTGGTTCACTTTACGTAAGGCTTGGCGAACTTGGCGCGGCAGAACATAAAGCAAATTTTTGGAGTCACGAACCACTTCCAACAATTCCGCGGTGATTTTCTCGGGGTCATACTGGGTCTTCGCTAGTTCCATGGCAAAATCCAGTGCATAGTGGAGGAAATCAAAATCCTTGATGATGCGGCGACTGAGTCCTTCAATAGTTACAATCGATTTGAAAAACATCATTAATTCAGTTGGCAAAGCCACATGATTTCTAGTGGCAACCGATGAGGAGTTCATCAAGACCCGTCCCAAGTTAACGCTCTTGAGGGTGAGGCCATAATAGGGCGCTACGACGTCACGCAGTTCTCGAGCGAACTTATCGACATCTGTTTTTTCGTGATAGGGCGCTAGATTCACATACTCTTCGGCCAACCGATCGTAGTCTTCTGTCGCAAGGGCCAACAGCATATTGGCAATGGCGGTTTGAGTCTTGCGATTGAGGCGTCCGACCACTCCAAAATCAATCAAACCAATTTTATTGTCAGGCAGAATAAAAAAGTTTCCGGCGTGAAGGTCACCATGAAAAAAGCCATAGTGAAACACCATCTGCATGTAGCAACGGAGTCCAGTTTTTACAATGGCTTCCCGATCATAGCTGGCACCAGTGAAAGCCTCTTCTGCACTCAGTGGAGTGCCTTTAAGTGTTTCGAGAATCAGAACTCGCTCGGTCGAAAGCTCCAGATAGACCTTTGGGATGACAATTTGATCATCGGATTTGAAGTTCTCCGCAAAGCGACGGATGTTATTGGCTTCAATCAAAAAGTTCGTTTCGAGTTCCAAAGTTTTGAAGTACTCATCGACAACGCCCACCGGATTAAAGGGACGGGTCTCTTCGATATACTTTTCGAGTAACTCCGCTAAGAAGTAGAGGACATTGAGGTCATCATTGATAGTGGCCACAATACCCGGTCGTTGGACTTTAATGACGACGTCGGTTCCATCTTTGAGGCGAGCGCGGTGAACTTGGGCAATGCTCGCTGAGCCAAGGGGCTTTGGATCAAAAGAATCAAAAATCTGGTGCAAACTATCACCGAATTCGTCCTTGAGAACTTGCTCGATAACCTCAAAACTGAGCGGCTGAACTGTGGCATGTAATTTTTCAAACTCACCCACCCATGAGGCAGGCACCAAGTCAGGACGAGTGGCCAAGAGCTGACCAAGCTTTACATAGGTCGGACCGAGTTCCTCAAAACTCATACGAATCCGCTGAGCTACGGTGAGATTCTCAAGCTCCTCTTTAGGAGTGATTTTTTCGAGAATGTAGCGCCCTAGTTGCAGGCGCTCCAAAATATTATGAAATCCGTGTTTAGCGAAAACGGCGAGAATTGTTCTTAGTCTTCCCGCGTTTTTTAGAGTCTTTCCCAGTGTCTTTCCGGTTTCGATGATCCTCACTGTCTGCGCCTCCCTTGGCTTTCTTTTTAAAGCGTTCTAACACCTCAAAGAGTTTTTTTACGGGTTTCTTTTTTGGTTCTGCGACTTCAGTGGTCTGGGTGTCTTCTTTGCGGTCGAAGATACGCTTAACCGAACCACGGCGTTTCTCGGTTTGAGGTTTATCGGTCTTTGTAAACCTAGATTTTTCTTTGTCCTTGTTTGTATCCTTAGACCCCTTAAAACGGCTCTTGCCGTCTTTGTTGAAGCGAGCCCTGTTTTGGCCTTGTTGGATCTTATTGGTAACCTGACCTGCGCTCTCTTCTTTACTCTTTGCGGTCCCGGATTTACGCGAGAATTTGTCTTCGGGGTTGAGGTCAAAATTGATTTGACCTAATTCTACATCCACACTGGTGACGGTCACTTTAACAAGTTGACCCAGTTTAAAAACGTGCTTTGATCGATCGCCAATGATTCGTAGATTTTCTTCATCAAAAGCCCAACGATCATCGCCCAAGTTCTCCAGTTTAACCAGACCATCAATATCGAATTCACGTAGCAGGACAAAAACGCCGAACCGAGCCACTGAGCTGATCATTCCGGTGAATTCATTACCTACAAACTTCTCAATGAATCGGGCCTTCTTGATGCTCATGAATTGGCGCTCGCACTTAACAGCTCGCTGTTCGCTGGCACTCAAAATATTTCCCGCAGTTGTAAGGTCGTCGATTTCCGGAAACGGATATGTGAACGCAGAGACGACATAGTGTTTCAATAAACGATGTACAATCAAATCTGGATAACGTCTAATGGGCGAGGTAAAATGAGTATAGGTGGCGAACCCCAAGCCAAAGTGACCAATGTTATTGGAGCTGTACTTTGCTTGGCTGAGTGAGCGGAGTGTTAATATATTGATGATTTGCCCCTCAGCGTGGTCGGCAAAATGTTCGAGTGCTTTTGAGAGTTTTTTCTGAAGTTTGCCACCTTTTAGGGTTATTTTTGATCCCAAATTAAATAGATATATTTCTAAAAGTTTAATGGCATCAGGACTTGGGTCTTCGTGGACCCGATAGATTCCCCCTTTGCCCTTAAGATCCAAAAATTGAGCCACAGCGACGTTCGCTGCCAGCATGAGTTCTTCGATCAAGCGATGGGCAAAAAGACGTTCCGATTTTTGCACATCAATCGGATTACCACTGGCATCAATCTCTAAAACCGTTTGAGAGATATTTAAATCCAACGAACCTTCACGGAATCGGCGGATCATTAGGAGTTTAGCCAAATCGGAACAACGTAAAATGTTGTCTTGGACGTGTTTAAACTTTTCAATTGGTTTACCATCAATGATTTCTTGGGCCTCACCATACGTGACTCGAGCCTGACTTTTCATCACTGCTTCATAAAACTTTGAATCCGTGAGGTTTCCCTGAAAATCAAAATGCATATCGGCGACCATGCAAAGGCGCGGCACATTCGGCTTTAAGGAGCAAAGCCCATTACTCAAAATTTCAGGAAGCATTGGAACGACAAAATTGGGGAAGTAAACGCTAGTTCCTCGCTCATAGGCATCTTGATCAAGGGAGGTTCCAGGTTTTACATAATGGCTTACATCCGCAATAGCGACAATGAGATGAAACCCATGGTCAGTGGTTTCGGTGAAGACCGCATCGTCAAAATCTTTGGCTGTGGCGCCATCAATGGTTATAAGCGATAGGTGAGTGAGATCCACTCGGTTCTTGTAATCAGCGGGAGCTGGGTCCTCCTTAAGCGGAGCCACCTCACTGAGAGTTCGTGGCGAGAATTCCTCTGGAACATTCTGTGATCGAAGAACACGTCTGACATCAGTGAGAGGATCTTCAGCGTTGCCAATAACTTCAATAACCTTACCGGCAAAAGGAGTGCCCTCCCCTGGGTAGTTAAGAATTTCAATTTGCACTAGGTCGCCGTCTTTAGCGTTCAAAGCGTCTTCACGTTTGATCTTTAAGTCTTGTCCCCACCCTTTAGATTCATCAGGAATCAAATACCAGAGGTCATTGAGTCTAGTGATCCGGCCAACCAGTTTTTTGGTCCCCCGACTCATAACTTTGATGATTTCACCATGATAGCGGTCTTCGCCCCGAGATTTAAAGACTTCTACAAAGACGCGGTCGTTTGTCATGATTCCGGTCATGGATTGTTTAGAAATATAGACATCGGCGTGTTCAGTATCATCGGGTATCAAGAAACCGAATCCATCCGCGTGTCGTTTAATTATACCAGGAATAAGTTTTTTTTGATCTTTTGCCATTGGTTGGCATTCTAACACGCTCGATCCAAAACGCCAGTCAAAACTCTCCGGTGGCTCCCTTGAATGATGGGTACTGAAATGAGAGTGCTCCATCGGCCGCCTTTGACATTTCCGTAAAGCCTCAGGTCAGCGGTGATCGCCCCCGGGAGATTGTCCTTATATCTCCGCTCCGAACTCGTTTTCCGAAAATATCATATACGGCTCAGGGACTGCGCACTTAGATAAAGCCAACTTCAGCCAAGCTCGCAAGTCGCAGCTTTTCGAAAGGAAAACAATGAGCCGCATTCCACCAGGCAATCAACTGTGAACTCAAAATATCTATAGATCTAAATGATTAAAACAAAGAAACAAAAATTCTGATCGTGTAAATTCGAAAAGCCAAGCAAAGAAATCTATACCGCAAAGCACAGGAGCCAACTAACTTTTTGCGTCAAACAAAAATTGTTAATTAAATAAAAAATGTTGGGTTTGTGTGAAAATTGTAACAACTTCCTCCTTTTCCGCTACAGCAGCAGATTTGCGGGATTTTGAAATAGCCGCTCTTTTAAGCAGATGAAAGAGTTCGGAAATTCGTCCTGGGTCGGATTGGCCACTAAACAAAAATCCATTGCTTCAAAAAATGGCCCTTATTACAGTCGAGGTGTAGGGAATTAATAAAAAATAGGGACGCAAGTCTTTAACGAAAGGAATACGTTATGAAAAAGACGCTCTACTTCTTTGCGGCTATGACATTGGCTGCATCTTCTGCGATGGCTTCTAAGGCTCGCGTGTCGGCACTTAGCAGCTCACCTGCTGTAACTGACATTCAAAGCATCTTCACTAACCCTGCAGATGTGCACTATGTTGGTGACTTTGTAACATTCGAAATGGGCGAAACTGCAGCAAACGCATTGAATGCTACAGATACCAAGATCGATACGAATGCCGACGGAATTCCAGATTCCCCAGCGACAGTAGTGCCGAATGCAGAAGGCGGTTTTATTACAACAATGGGTGATGCTAAGTTTGGTGCGTACCTTGGAGGAATGCCTTCTGATGCGAATCTATTCCGTGCTTATGGAGCTGCCGTCGCTACATTTCTTCCAACAGAAAATCCAATTGAAGTCTTCTACGGTGCTAAAGCTGGTGATCTAAATTGGGGAGCTAGTTTTGGCTTTTCTAACTCTGCAAGAAAGAATGGCGCAGGAGCCACTGATGACCAATCCCAAAATGCAATGGGTGTAAGGATGGGCGTTAAAACGGATGAGTGGGCCGCATATGCCAACGTAGGACTTGGATCTGTTGCCAAAACTGGCGATGCGCAAGTCAAAGGGACAGCCGGCTTGGTTTTGGGTGGGCATTACATGATGGATAATATGAAAATCTATGGAAGATATTTGAATGCCGGAGCAAAGGTAGCTGACGCTTCAGGAACAGATCAGCTTGATATTACTTCAGGAACCACGACTGTTGGATTTACTAATAGCTGGAAGAATGATGGCAATTTAGCTTTCTACGGCTTGGCCTACCAAATGGCTAATACTACAGAAAAAGTAGCTGACGCTAAGACAGTAACAACAGCAATGCCATTCACTATGGGGGCAGAAGTTCTTGCGACCTCTTGGTTGAAACTCCGTGGATCAATCTCGCAAAACGTACTCATGGGTAACTCGAAAACTACCACTGCTGGAGTTGGTGAAACTGATTCAATCAGTCACAACACTGTAACAGCGGCGGGTGCTGGTTTTATCTGGGGGCGTAACAATTTAGACGTTGTTATGAAAATGGGAACTAATGGTAACCTCGATTCTTCTGCAGGTAACTTTGGTTCACAAGCTTCTTATACCTATACTTTTTAATTAATTGATTTTGGAAACATTTAGGAAAGGGATTTAAAATGAAAAAAACATTGGTTTTAGGACTAGTTTTGGCAGGAAGCACAGCTTTTGCTTCAACAGCAAGAATGAACGCTCTTCAAAATCCAGCTCACATCGTTGATGTGAACACTGTGTTTTCTACGCCTTCAGATATTATGTTGCTACCTGAATTGATGGCTGTAGATTTCGGAACACCTAGCACGGTGGGATCTGCTGCTAATGGTGGAATGGTTAAGGCCCTTGGCGATGCACGCATGGGTTTCTTTGTTGGTGCAGTCGATAGAAACCGTACAAGCACTTACCTTGGCGTAGAAAACCCGTTCTCAGTTGCCTATGGGGCAAAAGCAGGCGACATTTCTTGGGGTGCAATGTTTAACTATGCAGCTTCTGAAAAGAAGACAACTCCTCAAAAACAAAGCTTCATGAGTCTTACTGGCTCTGCAGTTATGGGTGATATCACTTTTGGTGCAACTCTAGGTTTGGCTGATACAGCAACCGGAACGACAACTGTTGACACTGCAAAGTATTCTAATGCTCCAGTATCCGTTTTTGGTCGATATGCTATGGGTGACTGGACCACTTATGGAATGTACGACATGGCAACTACCAAGGATGATAGCTCAGGAACTGAAGTTAAAACCGATTCAAACAAGCTAACTATTGGTGCGATCAACTCGATGAAAAAAGAAGGCGCTGATTTTTTCTACGGTGCTTCTTATGAAATGGGTTCTTCTAAAACTGGTTCTGTAAAGACAGATACTACTCGGCTTCCTGTGTTGATCGGAATTGAAGCTGATGCAGCTTCTTGGTTGACTCTTCGTGGCTCTGTTAAACAAAACGTGTTGATCGGTTCAGATAAAGTGACTGAAACTGATTCAGCTCCCCATAACACAACTGTTGCTGCTGGCGCAGGTTTGAAATTCAACAAAGCGGCTTTGGATTTCACATTGACAGCTGCTGGAACTGGTAACCTCGATCAAAACATCGGTGGTCAAGCTGGTTTGACATACATGTTCTAATTTTGAACAAAGTTAGAACCTGAAAACTCAGTTTTCATAAAAACCCTCGGGCCTTAAACCCGGGGGTTTTTTATTTTTCGTTTGGTGCAGCAAACTCAACTTGTAGGATCTATAGAAATCCGCACACAATTAGCACTTGATTCTGTGTGCGGGAAATATTACCATTAAGGAAAATCCGCATACAATTATCTTATCATTCTCTATGCGGAAAACTGGGTGGTTTTAATGTTTATTGGGCGTGAAAGAGAATTGTCGAGTTTTGAAGACAAATATTCCTCTAAAGGCAGCCAATTGATTGCCGTTTACGGGCGTCGTAGAATTGGCAAAAGTGCTTTCCTTAAGCAGTTTATTAC
>JBILOD010000170.1:0-7707 GCA_044374645.1 Pseudobdellovibrionaceae bacterium
GTGACTGCTCGAGGGGGAGGTCGCCTTTTTCCATTTTTTGAACAATTTCTTCAAGGCGGGACAATTTTTTTTCAAAATCCATTAGGTGCTCCTGTGTTCATTTTTAATCTTCAAAAAGTTATAGAAATCCTTAAGTGACTTGGGCGCTAATCTTTCCGTCGGTAACCTGGAGTTCAATATGATCTCCTTTATGAACCTGTGAAACGGATTTGACCAATTGGCCATCTTTGGTGACCAGTGAATATCCTCGCTCCACCACGCGAAGAGGGCTGAGGCTATCCATGACTCCCATCAATCTTTCGAGTCGATACCGTTTCTGAGTGAGAGTCCGTTCTCCCGCCATTTTCAGCTTCAAATGAAGGGCATCAAGCCGCGAACGCTTCTGTAAGAGCAGATGCTCCGGAGTTCCCAAGCGTCTCGTAAGTAAGGTGATCCCGTCGCGACGACGTTGTAAGTAGCGTAGAATCGCCTGGTTGAGGCGGGAACTCAGGTCATCATTGCGTTGAATGAGGTCTTGAATGCGTCGCTGAGGGTCAATAAGTCTGTGATTAAGAATAATTATTTTTTGTTTAGCTGTCTTAAGAATGCGGTCCATTGCAAACAAAAGCAAGCGGCGCAAGCTCATGACTTTATTCATGACTTCTTCGGCGCTTTTAATAACCAATTCGGCCGCGGCGGAAGGGGTTGGAGCCCGTACGTCAGCGACAAAGTCGGAGATTGTAAAATCAATTTCGTGTCCAACGGCCGAAATCACCGGGACTGGGCTCTGTGCAATAAGACGAGCGAGTCCCTCGTCATTAAAGCACCACATATCTTCAATGGATCCGCCTCCTCGGCCGACGATCACAACCTCCACACCGGGAAGTTGGGTGGCTTTTTGGAAGGCTTCGCGAAGGGCTGGCGCTGCTGCCTCTCCCTGAACCAGCGTGGGGACGATGGTGACTTCAATGCCGCGAGCTCGGCGCTGCAATATATTAAGGATATCCCGAATTGCAGCGCCCGTGGGTGAGGTTACAATTGCCACATGTCTGGGCAAATTAGGAAGGGGACGCTTTCGACTTGGGTCGAATAAACCTTCCTTCTTTAGCTTTTCTTTGAGTTGTTCAAAGGCTTTTTGCAAGGCACCAGCACCCACCGGTTCCATGGTGTCGCAGGTTATCTGATATTCTCCTCGTGGTTCAAAGACAGTAACCTTTCCGCGAATCAAAACTTCCAAGCCATCGTGAGGGCGAAACTTCAGCTTAGCATTGTATCCACGAAACATTACCGCGCGAATCTGCGAGTTTGAATCTTTCAGGCTGAAGTAAAAGTGGCCAGAAGTATGTGCCTTAAAATTACTCAGTTCACCTTTAACCCAAACCTGGGTGAAGCGGCTTTCGATCTGTCCACGAATCAGGCGATTAAGAGTTTCAACGGAGAGCACTTGAGGTTCCGTGTTTGGTACTGGAGCCGTCGCATTATTAATAGAGGCGGAGGTATCATTTGACATAGGCGCAACGTAGCCAACCTGCCGATCAGAAGTCAAACGCCCTCACCCGGGGTCCCAAAAATTTTCTTTGCACCGCAATGCTTTTTTTTGTATTGGTGTCAGATGTCCTTAATCATTTCCGTTTCAACTTCGCTCTGTAACATGAGGTGATGTTCAGATCGGGGCTTGCCTTGCAAGGAGACCGAGTGAACTAGGGGCGCACAATCTCAACAATTTAGTTTCAAAAAAATAGGGAATTTTCGAATGGCTGAGAACAATCAAGACTACAACCGCGGCGGCTTTATTACCTTTGTATTCACGATCGTATTTGTGTTGTCGTTTTTCGTATACCTGGTCGCGATCCACCCGGGCGTTGACATGGGTGAAAAGATCAAAGAAGTCGCCGTAGCCGCCGAATCTGCTCCAAAAGAGATTGATATCACTACCGTAAAAGAACCGTGGGTTGAAAATGCTGATGTCGTTCAATATGGCGCTAAGGTTTTCAAAACTAACTGCGCAATGTGCCACGGTGAAAAAGGATTGGGCGATGGCCCTGCGGGTGGAGCTTTAGTGCCAAAGCCACGTAACCTTGTTGAAGGTCAGTGGAAGTTGGGTGGTGACTCCATAGCCTTATTTACAACCCTGACAAATGGAATCCCCGGCTCATCAATGGCTGCCTACGGACATTTCAAGTCGGCCGATCGTTGGGCTCTCGTTCAATTTATTCGATCAATAACTCAAAATAAGGGTGCTGACGACGCAGCTAAACTCAAAGATTTTGCCAGCTCTGCGAAGTAATTTTTGAGTGAGGAGGGTGAGCTTGGTGATTGCAAGGCTCTTACAGACATCTTTGATCATTCTCATGGGTGTTCAAGTTCAGGCCAAACTGACTGAACCCATGGGTAAAAGTGTAGCTGAGCCCGTGGTGGATCTCCAGGGTGTTGGCATTGACCAAAAAATTGGTTCGAACCTTCCTCTTGATCTGGAATTCAAAAATGAAAATGGTGAAATCGTAAAGCTCGGGCAGTTTTTAGCTCCCGGTAAGCCAATCATCGTCAGTCCCGTTTATTATGGTTGCCGAAGCCTCTGTAATTACCACCTCAATGGTTTAACAGAAGGGCTTAAGGGGATGGAGTGGAATGCGGGCGAGAAGTTCGAAGTGCTTGCCATCAGCTTTGATGATCATGAGGGGCCCGAACTCGCCAAAGGAAAAAAAGAAAGCTACATGAAGCTGTACGATCGGCCTGAGGCAGAAAAGGGCTGGCACTTTCTCACTGGTGATCTCAAAGCCATTGGCGCATTGACTTCTGCTGTCGGATTTAAGTTTCGTTGGAATAAAGAAATGGGAGAATGGGCACATCCCTCAGCGGCGATTGTTGTTTCGCCTGAAGGAAAAATTACTCGCTATCTTCCAGGAGTTTATTTTAAACCACAGGATATCAAGTTGGCTTTGAATGAATCTGTGGATGGAAAGTTGGGAACCTTTGTTGATCGAATGGTTCTCTTTTGTTTTAGATACGATGAACATCAGAGCAAATACTCACCTTTTGTGTCGAATATCATGAAGTTGGGTGGTGGGCTGATGATATTGGCGCTTGCAATTTGGCTGATTCCATTTTGGCTGAGAACAAGACGTCGATTGGCGTAGAAATAAGAATAAGATTAGGAAAACCTTTTTTAGAGTGGGGTGTAATTTCATGTGGTGGTTATCAATAGCTCATGCGAGTTCTTTCGCACCGACAGCTGCGACCAGTATCGCTGGCGAGTGGGATGGTCTTTATAAGTTTTTGTTGGTGTCGAGTTTGATTGCTTGCGTTCTGGTGATCGGCGGAATGACTTATTTTGTGACTAAATATCGTCGCAAAACTGACAACGATAAAACTCCGTACATTTCACATAACTCAATGCTTGAGTTCTTATGGAGTTTTATTCCATTAGTACTTTTTCTCATTATGTTTGCTTGGGGATGGTCTATTTATCACGAAATGCGTAACCCACCCGCTGATGCTAGAGAAATCCATGTTTATGGTCAGCAGTGGTTATGGCAGTTCGAATATAAAAACGGCAAAAAGTTGAACAATGAATTTGTAGTTCCCGTTGGAACTCCGGTGAAGTTGATCATGACCTCTAAAGATGTATTGCACAGTTTTTACGTTCCGAGCTTCCGTATCAAGCAAGACGTAATTCCGGGTCGTTATACCACCCTTTGGTTCCAAGCAGAAAAAATGGGTGAATTCCATGTGTTCTGTACTGAATATTGCGGTATTGATCACTCTAAAATGTTGGCAAAGTTAAAAGTTGTACCTGCGGATGAATACGAAAAATGGCTCGCATCCACAGACGAGTTGGCTGGTAGCCCAGGCGCGGGACTTTACAATGATAAAGGGTGTGTGGCTTGTCACAGTTTAGATGGGAGCCCTAAAGTGGGTCCTAGTTTTAAAGGACTTTTTGGTAAAACATCAGTCTTTGATGATGGCACTGAGGCAAAGGCTGACGAAAACTATATTCGTGAGTCAATCGTCAATCCAGGAGCAAAAACCGTTAAGGGATTTCCAAAAGGCGTAATGCCAAGCTTCCAAGGACAATTGTCTGAAGAAGACCTAACGGCACTCATCGAATTCATTAAGAGTCAAAAGTAAGAGGTAATGAGTAATATGGCAACGCACGCAAGTACCGGAAAAAATTATATCAATGAGTTTGCTGGCCTCAAATCATGGCTCTGTTCTCTTGATCACAAGAGAATCGGTGTCATGTACGCCATTTCTGTGGCAATTTTCTTTCTTTTGGGAGGAACCTTTGCGCTTCTCTTGAGAACAGAGCTTTTCAGTCCTGGTCAAACAATCATGTCCGCAAACACTTATAACCAAGTGATGACTTATCATGGCGCCATTATGGTGTTCATGGTCATTATCCCTGGGATCCCCGCGATTCTGGGAAACTTCTTTTTGCCGATTCAAATTGGAGCCAAGGATGTGGCATTTCCGCGTTTGAACCTTATGAGCTGGTATGTGTTCATGGCTGGCGCTATTCTGGCTGCATCAACTTTATTTACTTCAAAAATTGATACTGGGTGGACGTTCTATACTCCATACAGCATCAAAACTAGTACCGCGACTGTGACTATGGTTGTGGCTGCCTTCATCATGGGGATGTCGTCAGTATTGACTGGATTGAACTTCATTGCGACGGTTCATACCCTTCGTGCCCCTGGCATGACGATGAAACGAATTCCACTGTTTGTCTGGGCGCTTTATTCGACAAGTATTCTCCAGGTCTTGGCTACGCCGGTTCTTGGTATCACTTTGATGTTACTGGTGGCCGAGCGCACCTTAGGTATCGGTATCTTTGACGCCTCTTTGGGTGGGGATCCGGTGTTGTTCCAGCACTTTTTCTGGTTCTACTCTCACCCTGCGGTTTACATCATGGTTCTTCCAGCCATGGGTATCATCAGCGAAGTGATCACAACCTTTTCTAGAAAAACCATCTTTGGTTACACAGCCATTGCCTATTCCAGTTTGGGTATTGCTGCGGTAAGCTTTTTTGTTTGGGGCCACCATATGTATGTGAGTGGGCAATCTGAAGTTGCGGGAATCATCTTCTCAGTTTTGACGATGTTAGTTGGTGTGCCGACTGCGATCAAAATGTTTAACTGGGTTGCAACCATGTACCGCGGTTCCATTCAATTTACGACTCCGATGCTCTATGCTCTGGGCTTTATGTTCCTGTTCGCTATCGGTGGTGTAACTGGAATCATGTTGGCGACATTGGCATTGAACGTTCACTTCCACGATACATACTTTGTTGTGGCTCACTTCCATTATGTGATGGTGGGTGGGGTGTTAATGGCTCTAATGGCTGGCTTATTTTATTGGCTGCCTAAAATGTTTGGCAAAATGTACAGCGAGGGATGGGCTCGTCTTTCTTTCGTCTTCACTTTTGTTGGCTTCAACGTAACCTTCTTCCCTCAGTTTATTTTGGGATCAATGGGTATGCCTCGTCGTTATTTTGACTATTTGCCAATGTATGAATCACTCAATAAGATTTCTACTGTAGGATCTTATATGATTGGTTTGGGTTTTGTGATCGGTATGGTGACAATTGTCCGAGCTCTTCGCACTGGAGCACCAGCACCTGCCAATCCTTGGGGCGCAAAAACTTTGGAGTGGACAATTACATCTCCTCCACCTCATCATAACTTTGATGTTGAACCAGTAATTACAGCGGGGCCATATGAGTACAGATAATACAGCACACGCAGGCAAACATCACTTTGCCCACCATTTTAAGAGCGCAGAGCACGAATACCAAACTGCGAAACAAGGTATCTGGTTGTTTATGGCAACCGAAATCCTTATGTTCGGAGCGATCTTTGTGGCTTATGCTATTTTTCACGCCCTATACCCAGCGATGTTTGCTGAGGGAGCCAGTCACCTTGATTGGAAGATGGGCTTCATCAATACTTGTGTTCTACTTTTGAGCTCATACACAATGGCAATGGCCATTCAGTCTTTGCAAAGTAAGAATGGCAAAAAAGCGGTTCCTTACCTGGCAGTGACTCTAGTTTGCGGTGCGATCTTCATGGTCATCAAGTATTTGGAGTACACGCACAAATTTCATATGGGAATCTACCCAGGTAAGTTCTTTGCGTATGAGGGGGCTCAGCACTCTAACTTGGCGCTCTACTTCTCTTTCTACTTTGTTATGTCGGGTTTGCACGGGATTCACGTGTTGATCGGTATGGGATTGATTTTTTGGGTTATGTTGCGAGCGATGCGGGGTGACTTTGATGACCAATACTACACACCCGTTGAAGGTGTTGGTATTTTTTGGCACATCGTTGACCTAATCTGGATTTACTTATTTCCAATCCTTTATCTCATCGGCTAGGAGGCTAAAATGGCAGCAGAAAACAATTCAACTCATCATGTAATCCCGGCCAGAGTGTTTGGAATTATCCTGGGCGCATTGTTGGTTTTAACTGTTCTGACAGTTATGTTCCACAATATGCACCTAGGCTCATTGGCAGCACCAGTAGCGTTTATCATCGCAACGACTAAAGCAGTGTTGGTGATGTCATACTTTATGCATATGAAATATGAATCAATGATCAATCGAGTGATCTTTGGGACTGCATTTTTCTTTGTCGGACTATTGTTTCTTATCTGTGTGATTGACGTATTCACTCGCATTGCCGTTCAGAGCACACTTTAAGTCGATGTTAAAGACCTACTCTGAGCTGATCAAGCTAGGCATAGTAATCTTCGTTTTATTGTCAGGGGTGGCGGGATACGCCACCTCTTTTATTGTCGAGCGACCGTTTGATTCTCTACATCTTATCTTCCTTGTGTTAGGTCTTTATTTTTTGAGCGCTGGAAGTCTTTCTCTGAATCAGGTGCAAGAGTGGCGCCCGGATCAAAAGATGGATCGTACTGCAAAACGACCCATTGCGAGCAGTAAGATATCACCTCGAGCAGGTTTTTTTATCGCTCTAGTTCATTTATTGTCTGGTTTTTTGTTTCTGTATCTCACTTCATTTATGGCGTTGGTTTTTGGTCTCTTGACTGTTGTCATGTACAATGGCCTTTACGTGTATATCTGGAAGAAAAAGTGGGTTTTTGGAGCTATTCCCGGAGCTGTTCCGGGTGCACTGCCTGTGACAATTGGGTATGTGGCAAACGATCCGGCTTGGTATCAGACAGATTCTATTTACCTTTTCCTTATTTTGTTTTTGTGGCAAATCCCCCATTTTTGGGTGTTGGCCATAAAGTACAAAGACGATTATGCCAAAGGGGAGTTTCCGGTTTTGCCAGTGGTTTTGGGTAGTCAAAAAACTCTGGGTCAAATCATCGTTTACACTATACTTTATGTCGCGGTAGCATTGGCGGCTCCTTGGTTTGTTAAAACGAGCTGGGGATATTTGGCTCTTATTATCCCTTTTGTGTTTTTTATCCTGAAGTCTTTGAAAACCTATGTGAAGTCTCATGCGGAAAAATGGTTGGCCTTTTTCTTGTGGTTGAATTTTAGCATGTTGGCATTTTTGTTTGTGCCCGTCCTCGATAAGTTTAAACAGCTCTTCGACGCCTCCCTTTAGTTCTCTTTGTAGCCTCAGATGGATACATTCACGTGGTCGCTGTTAAACTCTTAGACAGTGTAAAATCGCATGGCCTTGTCCTTGCATTTTACTAAACAGAGTTCATTTAGAATTCGCCAAATGAGTATTAAGAATAGTTGAGGTATTT
>JBILOD010000172.1:0-7659 GCA_044374645.1 Pseudobdellovibrionaceae bacterium
AGGTATTGAAAGTGGCAGGGATCGTAGATTATGTCATTGATGCCTCTAGCGCACCCTATTCGGGGTTGGATTTCGGGGCCCGTCGTGAGATGATCCGCAAAGGCCAAGAAATTGGCGCCCAAGCGGTAAGGAAGCTTTCATCGAAACTAGGTATTTAGGAGTATTTAAAACATGTCACGTCAACCCAATGAATCGATCGAAATTTTTGTACAACGTCGCAAAGCCTTGAGTCGAAAAATTTTTGGAGGCGCCCTGATTCTTGCGGCCCCACCAGAAGCCATTCGCAACCACGACGTTCACCATCCTTATCGCCAAAGCAGCTCAATGTATTACCTTACTGGCTTTGAAGAACCAGAATCAATTTTACTATTCCGCCCAGGAATGGTGCCCGAAGCCGTGATGTTTGTTCGGCGAAAAGATCCTGAACGCGAAACTTGGGATGGCTTTCGCTATGGACCCGAAGCAGCCAATTCATTATTTAAGTTTGACCAGAGCTATCCGATCGATGAGTTCGAAGCGCGCGCTGTGGAACTTCTTAAGGGTGTAGAGAAACTTTATTACCGCCAGTTCATCAATAAAGAGGTCGATGCAAAAGTTGAGGACATCTTAGTGAAGGTCTCTAAAGCGCAGGGTCGCACAGGGATGGGTTTGCTCCCTGTTTATGATGCTGAGGAACTTTTGGGGGAGATGCGTGTTATTAAGGGTGAAACCGACATCGAAAATTTGCGCAAAGCCTGTCAAATCAGTGCCGAAGTGCATATGGAGACCATGCGTTACGTTCACCCCGGAATGAACGAGCGTGAAATTAATGGTTTCTTGCTTTATCAAATGATGAAGCGTGGTTCGCCTCGTGAGGGATACGGAGCGATCGTCGCTTCGGGTAAAAATGCGACAACCCTACACTACGTGTTTAATGACCAACCCTGCAAAGCCGGGGAACTTTTGCTCGTCGACGCTGGTGCCGAGTACAATTACTTTACAGGCGACATCACTCGCACTTACCCGGTCAGTGGGCGCTTCACCGATGAGCAAGCGCACCTTTATGAAGGGGTGCTCAAAGTACAAAAAGCTATCATTGAAGTATTACGCCCTGGCCTCACCTTCAAAGAACTCCACGACATGGGAACAAGCATGCTGACCGATGTAATGCTTGAGCTTGGCCTCCTGGATGGTCGCAAAAATGATATTATAGAGTCCTTGCAGCACAAGCGCTACTACCCCCATGGCATTGGTCACTGGTTGGGAATGGATGTTCACGATGCGGGCCTTTATTTTGTCAAAGGCCAGCCTCGAGCGATCGAAGAAAATATGTGTTTTACCATTGAGCCCGGCCTGTATATTCCTGCGGGAGACACCAAAGCACCTGAACGCTATCGTGGCATAGGTATTCGTATTGAAGATAACCTGCGCATCACAAAGGATGGTTGTGAGAACATGACTTCTTTGGTGCCAAAGGAAATCAAAGATATTGAAAAACTAATGTCGAAGTAAATGTGAGAAAGCCTCGTTGATATGGAAGCCGGAAAAATCTCAATCACCAAACCCCGATTACTGACCTCCCCCACCCCAAGTTCATTGAACTTGGGTCCTTGTGAGTTAGTTGGTGTCTCGTTGGCGGGATGTAGAACTTCGTTGTACATCCCAGAACTGAAAATTTGTTTTGATGCGGGCTTTCCGTTTCCATTTCAACTGGGCGCCGATACTTTTTTTATTACCCATGGTCACCTCGACCATGCCGCCGCCATTCCCTATATTATTTCGCAAAAGAATTTGAACAATCAAAAAGTCGCAAAGTTCTATATGCCCGACGAACTCGTCGAACCACTTTCACAGATCATAAACTTGTGGCAGAAGATTGAATTGCACGACTATCATTTTGATTTTATTCCCATCACTCCTGATGTGCCAATTGAGCTGAATCAACAGTTTTTTGTAAAAGCGTTTAAGGCACATCACCGCGTTCCTGCCCGCGGCTACACCCTATTTCAGCGCCACAAGCATTTGAAAAAAGAATATGAGGGCCTACACAAAGAAGACCTTATTAAACTTAAGTCACAAGGTCTTGTGGTGGACGACCTCATTGAAATGCCACTCATGAGTTTTTCTGGAGACACTAAGTTAGAGTTTCTTTGGGAGCATCCTTGGATCACTGAATCCAAATACCTCTTGATTGAGACGACCTATATCGATGATCGCAAACCTCGAGAGCAGGCTCGTGAATGGGGCCATATTCATCTTGATGAAGTGATTGAAATTCTGCCTCGAATCAAAGCTGAGAAAATTGTGTTGATGCATATCTCTTCTCGTTATGGTGATCACGAAGCACAAAAAATCATCGCAGCTAAAGTTCCTCCTGAATACCGAGAGCGTGTGATCTTTTTTGAGGGGCGCTAGTCCACCCGAAAAAGGGCAAACTTTAAGTAACGAAGCTCTTCCATTGCTAAAGGAAACGGGTGGTCCGCCGGTTGCGCACCCACATGAATTACCGAACCACGCATACGTGCCTTTGAAAAAGCCTCTTTGGTGATTTCGAAAAAAGCATTGGTAGAGATATGGCTTGAACAGGAACTCGCAGCGAACAAACCGTTTGCGCTCACCAAGCGAAGAGAGTCGGCAAAAATTTTGATATACGCATTGGTGGCCTGCGGAACAGACTTTTCGTTTGGCGCAAAACTGGGAGGATCCGTAATAACCAGGTCAAACTTGGTTTTCGCTTTGATCTCTTGCTCGACATAAGCAAATGCATCGGTGGCAATATCCTGAGTTTTGGTCTTGAGTTCATTAATTTCAAAGTTCCGTTTAACCGCTTCGATGGCCACTTTGGCAATGTCGACACTTGTGACTGTGCGAGCTCCACCGGCCGCCGCAAACACCGAGAACCCGCCGGTGTAACTAAAGAGATTCAACACCGACTTATCTTTAGCGAAGTTTTTGAGATAATAGCGATTGTCACGTTGATCGAGAAAAAATCCCGTCTTGGCAGCATCACGAATGTTAGAAGCGAAGAGCATTCCATTTTCAGAAAAAATCGTTTCTTCAGCCAAGGTGCCGATCACACTTTCACCTTTGACGTCGTCGTCATTTCGGCGCTTAAGATACACGCACCCCAACCAAGGGAACTGAAGTACCAGTCGACGAGCAATCTCGTCCTTGTTCCAAATTTTCTCCATGACTGGGTGATCATGTTTAATGACAGCAGTGTTACCATAAATATCAATGATCAACCCTGGCATTCCATCACCCTCGCCATTAACGAGACGAAAAGAATTGGTCTTGGAAAAATCAAAGAAGGTGCGCAGTTGAACGGCCTTTTTCCACTGATTCTCAAACCAAAGCTCGAGAGTCTTTTGTGGATTATTTTTTTTGAATACCTGTTCATCAGCCAAACACATGAGGCGAAACCGCAGCTGGGTATCTCCCTGGCAGATACCTAACCCCAGCACTTCGTCTTTGTACCGCAAAAATGCAAGCCCCACTGGCATCTTCTGCTTTTCATCAAATGCGTTCGCAAAAGCCCAGCGATGCCCACGCTTGAGGTGCTTGGTGATATCACGGGTCAGAGCGACGGTCGGAAGCTGCGACGGACACTGAATGATCATTGTACTGGATTGAGTGGTGTTAGATTGAGTAGCGTTCATTTTACTGTTTCTTTCGGCTTTGATATTCGCGATCCCGGCCCAATGAGCCCTCAGATAAACCATAGGACTCGATCGTACCGATGCGATTTTGCATATCGCTGAAACTGATCTTATTTTGCAATAATTCGATGTGGGCCTGAATCTTCTCGATGAGATCGTCGCCACGCTCTTTCAGTGCTTCAAAGCGAACCGAGCCCAAACCCAGTTCAGACCATTCTTCTAAGTAGCGACCCGCAGATTGAGCTCTGGCATTGAACATCGTATTGCGACATTCCTGGTCGGCTTTGATTTGATGCCAATTTTGAAACTGATCTTTCAACCGAACTTCATGTTGTTCACAGGGTTTTCCACAGTCTCTATAACTGGAGCCTTCACTGAGAAATGCGGCAAACACACAATGTTCCATGTGAAAGCTCGGCATGTATTGGTAAACGGTGACCTCTAATTGAGGCGCACTAGCACCTTTCAACACTTCGCTCACCTGCGTGTGATTCATATCGTAACTCAAGCACAAACTTGCAAGCCCTTTACCCAAAAGATACTCGGCCGTTAAATGGTTTGTGGCATTCAAGCTAAAATCACCGCGCAACTCAAACGGAACTTTTAAGACTTGGGAGAGGTATTGTAGCGCCCCCAAGTTGCGCACCAAGATGCTGTCTGGTTTAAGCTCCGCCAACACTTTAAGATTACGATATTCGTTAGGTTTTAAGATTCGGGTGGTTGCGAGTCCAACCCTAAGGCCCGCAGAGCGCAGCTCTTCACAACTCTCGCGATAATCACGACCAAATTCAAAATCCAAGGTCACTAAACTAATGGCTGCAGGATCAAGAATCTTCTCGGAAATGGCCGAAAGCAAATCTTTAATTTGCCCCTTTTCGCGGAGTAGCAGGTGAAGTTTCGGGATGACTTGTGGGTGAGCTACTGTTGCGCGCTTGGAGTTCATCCACGCCACAGTTGCTTCCGTAGGAACTGGCGAGGTTGGTATGTCTGCGTACCGTGGAGCTTGGCGTTTTTCTGTGAGAGCTGCCACTAATTGCTGACGCAAATTTTTAATTTCACGATGGGGAAGAAACAGTGCCTCGGAGCTTGTTCGCTCCACGGAGATCCGGTCGAGTTTAAATAGCGATCCCGTCAAGGAAGCGAATTCCTCCTTAATGGCTTCATCGGTGACCCCGCGAGTTTGTGCGGAAGCGGCCACTGAAGGGGTTACCCCTTCCAAAGTGTATTCGCCATCAGTCATGATCGCTCGCATGGGAGCCCCTAAAGCAAAACTCACCTTCACATCGATATCAAGACGCTTCTTTTTGTTTTTATCCTCAACGGATTGGGCTAAAATTTTTTTCAATTCTTTATCGTGGTTTTGATAAACTATGGCGCCGTCGAGATCCCGAAACAAAGCCATATCTCGGGCCAATTCAACACGAACCCGAGACTTTGGAAGACGATCGATTCCATAAATAAAGCCGCCCTGTTCAACTTTTCCTTTCGCCCAAAGTAAACCATCGCCGGCCACTAGATTCTCATAAGCATGAGAATCTTTGATTAAAATAGTCATGGTGTTTTTAAACACATCAATCACGGTTCCGATTTCACTTCCACGATGTGCGCTGAATTGTGCGCCCACCAGCTTCTGGTGATTGACACCACGGAGCCAACCACTAAAGAATCCTCGAGAGTAATTAACGGCCATATCTTTTTTGGCTCGCTGAAGATCTCCGGTGCTAAGGGCATGCCCTGCGGTCGTTTGATCTAAGGCGCTTCGATAAGCGCGTGCCGAAGTGGCGACATAGTCTGGCGTTTTGAGGCGCCCTTCCACTTTAAAGCAATTAACACCGCTATCAACCAGCGCCGGCACGTCATCGAGACCACAGAGGTCTTGAGGTGAAACCAAATATTTTTTGTCGCCCAGATCACGCTTCTCACCGTCGACATGAAGCTCATAACTGAATCGACAGCTCTGAGCACACTGGCCTCGGTTAGCAGAACGCCCACCAATACTTTCGGAAGTGAAGCATTGCCCAGAATAACTCACGCACAAGGCACCATGAACAAAGGTCTCGAGTTCTCGAGAGGTCTTTTCGCGAATTTGTTTGATCTCCGGAATAGAGTTCTCGCGGCCAAGCACAAAACGTTTGATGTCTAGGTCTTCTAATAACTGAATTGCTTCATGGTTGGTGACAGTCATTTGTGTTGAGGCATGAACACGTTGCTCTGGCGCCATCTGTCTGATCAAGCGGACCAATCCAAGATCTTGCACAATAAAGGCATCTGGTTTGAGAGGAAGTAACTGAGCCAGCAAAGACACCACCGCCGGAAGCTCTTCTTCAAAAATAACCACATTGAACGCCAAATTTACTTTCACTTTGTAGGTGTGACAGAGGTCGATGATTTCCTTCAATGTCTCGATTTCGAAATCCAGGCTTCGGCCACGGGCATTGAAACCGGGAACTCCCATAAAAATGGCATCAGCCCCATTGTGAATAGCGGCAAGTGCCATTTCTTTGGAGCCCACAGGCAATAATAGTTCTACTTGTTGGGACTTGGTTTCAGAGGGTATTTGCATAGCCCTGGTGATACTGGGAACAAACCCATGAGACAACTAGTAAATGACCTACTTTTCTCTCTCAAAATAGGGGGGCAATGACGCACTTAGGGGCGTCTGTCTTAAGCCCGGGAGCCTGAGTATTTTTCAACAGAGAGCCGGGTAATGGCGGTGGCAAAGCCGGCGACATCGGCGGCAGTGGTATCCCAGCTCGTCATCCATCGGCAGACAGTTTCTTTTTCGTCCCATACATAAAAGAAATAACTCTCACGGAGAGGCTTAACCCATTCTCGAGGGATCTTGGCAAAGACCGCATTGGAATCTACCGGGTATTGAATCTGGATCGACGGGATCGAACGCACTTTCTCCTCCAGCTCCTGGGCTCGACCGATGGATGATTGCGCCAACTCCTCCCAAAGCCCATCGTTCAAATACGCCAAAAACTGAGCGGCAATAAATCGTGATTTGGACGGTAACTGCAGACTTTGCTTGCGAATAAACCGAAAGTCTTCTGCTAGCGCGGGATTAATAAAGATGATGGCCTCACCCAGCATTAAACCGTTCTTAGAGCCACCAAAGGAGACCACATCCACCCCTAGGTCGGATGTGAATTCACGGAAGTTTTTTTGCAAATGAACCGCGGCATTGGACAGTCGGGCTCCGTCCATGTGAATCTTCAACTTTTTTTGTTTAGACCAGGCGGTGAGTTCCCGTAGTTCTTCCATCGAGTAGACCGTTCCAACCTCGGTGGGTTGCGTGATGGAAATACCTTGGGTTTGAGCAAAGTGTTGATCTCCCCGACGCATCCATAGTTTTTCAAGCTCGGTCACCGTGAGCTTTCCATTCACCGAAGGCACTGGGATCAACTTCACTCCGCCGATCACTTCAGGGGCACCACACTCATCTCTAAATAAATGGCTAACGTCTGAACAAAACACAGATTGATAATTCTTTACCATCGCTCGAAGCGACAACACATTGGCCGCCGTACCATTGAACACGAGGAAACTCTCGGTCTTCGGTCCGTACTCACGCTCAAAGGCCTTGCTAACCTCGAGAGACCAGTGATCGGTTCCATAGCTTGGCACTTGGTGCTGGTTGACCTCGCTCAAAACCTCGATCAAACGCGGGTGAACGGTGGCATGGTTGTCACTGCCAAAACTCCGTAAATACATTATCCCTCCAATTACTTTCACTTAACCGACCTTTATCTCAAACGACGTCCATTTGGCTACCTAGATTCTGCTGAAAAAGGCCACCTATGACGAGTTGATTTAAAAAAAAGGGAAGCCCTCAATCACCACTGATTTGAGGGCTCGTATCATCTCGATAATTCAAATTTGAATACTTAAAGCCTGTTCGGAGTTAGCGAAAACAGATTGTCTCGTTACTTTTTTGCCTGTTGTCGTTGCAATTTTTCTCCTTAGCTGCTGGCTAAGGCTCAAAATTGCGCCTTAACAGCTCAAAAAATTAACTTCG
>JBILOD010000173.1:0-7657 GCA_044374645.1 Pseudobdellovibrionaceae bacterium
GACGGCTAAAAAAGTTCAACGGCGATTTGTTTTTGAATGTTTCTACAAAAATCATCTAGTTTGAAGCTGCAGTTTCCGGACTCTCTGAGTCGACAGAGTTTTGGTATTTGTAGGCTTCGGGGTATGAGTTCTTATGTTGCTGTTTGAAGTCTGTTAAAAAGCTTTGAAGGGCTGTTCTTCCTCGCCTTTCGATGGCCCAAGAATCGGCGGGTGGGATTTGGCCGTTTTTGTTTTTGCATATAAGTTCCATTTTTCGCCGATTTTGTAGACTCCAATGTCTAAGATCCTTAGATGCTTTCTCTAGTTTTTGCCGTTCTGAAGAAATACCTCTATTGTAGAGATAAATTGAATTTGTAGAGTTATTATTTATTTGTTCCAACCTGAGAGATTGCAGGATCGAACCCGCCCTCATTGGGTCCTCTTGGTACCTAAACTCTAGATTGGATCTTGTCGTCGATTGCAGATTTTCAACATCGACATTTTGGGGTTCAGCTCCCTTGCAACTAAAACGCCTTAAACAAGGGTAACCAGTGAGCTTGGTGAGGCTATCATCGCGACATAAAAGTGCTTGTTGGTTATTTAAGGGCAGTTCCAGTACTTTTCGTGCCAACCATTCACGATAAAAATCAAGTTGATTGAGCAATTTTAACTGTTCAGAGTGAGGTTTCGACAAAAAATCGGCCGCCTGCAATTTGCCATCAAGGGATGGTCCTGTTTCGGCGTTGAGTTGATCAATGCCTAGAGTTGACAGTGCGAAATCAAAGGCCTCTGTTTTGTCGGGCTTCGTAAAGAGATACATGCCATAGCTTGCTTGAACAAAGCCAATTGGTTTGGCGACTCGGTTTAGATGCTTTGCGGATGTTCGAAAAGACTTTGCAAGTTTGTCATTGACCGCGAGCGCCAGGCTTCTAATCTTCGTTGTTCCTGGAAAATGCAACGTTCGAAAAACTTTTACTCTTTTTGAAAACTCATCAACGTTGGCTTGGGTGAGTTTGCCGTCTGAGGGCCAAAATTTCTTAAGCACCATTGGAATTTTTGGCGCTAACCTTTTCTCTTTTGCGATATCGGCAAAATCCAAATGTGGCTTGGTTCGGCGATAAGCAAGGTACTCCTCAATTCGAAGCCCTTTGGTGATTTCGCGATAGCTCTTTGTATCAACTTTGGCCTCAATTTTTAAGGCGAACTTTTGTGCAAGTTTAAGGTGGCTGAGGTAACGTTTGTCTTTGTTAGAAAGTGGGCCAGGTTTGCTTTCGATCTTATCAATAAGCTTACCAAAATACACTGATGCAGCGTCCATCGCACGATCATACTCTCGATTGTGCAGGGATTCTTCTTTCGCACGATCAAGGAGATCGATATTATGTTCCATGGCTGTGGCCGCACTGGCCATGATTTGGCGCCGTGTTTGTTGTTTTCCTTTTTTCCATAAATTACCGTTTTCATCACGCTCAAAGAGGAAAGAGTTCAATTCGTGTTCGATAAATTCACCAGATTCATTCACGTCTTTGATTATTGCCGCACCCTTTGCGGCCTCATTCGGATTGGTTGTTTTTAATGCCTCCAGATCAATTCCTTTTAAGCGGGCCAAGCCTGTGGCATTGCCCAATTCACCCTTCTTAAAATCATGATTAGAGGCTTCGAACAGATATAGCTCCCTGAAATCAGAAATTTCCTTTGGTGTTGGATTGTTGAGACCCGCAGTCTCGAGGATTTCCAAGACTTTCTCATCAGAGGTCAAATAGTATTGTGAAAAACGAGAAATGCGCAGCTTGTGAGATTCTTGAATCCAGGCCATTTCCTGAACATCATTGAGCTTGATTCGATTCGGAAACACCTCGCTAGGTTCTTGCCAAGCTCGAGGGCTTGACGATGCGGAGATGGGTGACTGGGCCATGACAGAAATATTTAAAGAGCAAACTGCTGCTCCGAGAGTTAAAGCCCAATAAAAGATGGCACTCTTTGGCCTAAAGATGAACTTCCGCATATTGATAATTATAGAGGAAGTATTTGATATTCGGCTGTGAAGATTCTTGGTCAAGATCTTTGTTCTTCTCCAAGGTGTGTTCAACTTTTTGACGCCTGAAACCTTTGTTTACAGACAATACCAACTGGCAAATTCAGATTGGTTTCGGGTCCTCAACGGAGTGAAAGGGTCGGCCTTGTTTTTGCACAACAAATTTCAGTGAACCTAAACATGGGAGTTCCCTTGAAACAGGTATTTTTGTCGGTAACATCGAAGTCTCTGTTTTTGAGGCCTTGGCCTCTTTTGGCAAAAGAGAGGACATTCAAGATTTTTGTATCTGTTCTTTTTTGGATTTTCAGTTCGGTGTCGCAGGCCGGGTGGTTGGACTTTGGAAAAGACCAATGCAAGGCAGCGATTGAACTTGCTCCGGAAAATGAGTCGCTGGTCGAATCGTCGTCGGAAGAGCATGATGATGGTTATTGGCTGGAACGCGCACAAACACTAATACAGGAATCTCGCGAATTTTGCGCTGAGTGGGCTGGGAGTGGCGCTCGATTCTGTTTTGCTACGGCAAAATCTCTCCCTGGAATTTTATTGAGATCCTGGCGATTTAGTCCGTCCATTGAAAATGTTCGTGAGCAAATCGTTATCCCGTTGGCTGGGCGTGTGGAAAAGTTAAATGATAGAAATTTATCAGTTGAAGATAGAGAAAAAGCGATGCAGGAGTTTATTTTGTTTTGGCCTGAGCTGATTCTGAAATTCGAGCGCTCGATTCCTAAATTGGCTTTGACCGCTTCATTCAACGGAATCGGTACAATACTCAGTATTGGAAAGAACGAAGCCGCAGCCTCTTATCAAAGAGAAGCACTGAAACTTTTTATGGGGTCAATTCTTAAAAACTATCGAGAATCGGGTTTGGCTGAGACTCGTTTGAGTTTTATGGAGCGCATTCAATTTGCTTTTTTACAGGCCGGCGCGTCTATTGGGGATGAGGTATCGCGCGAACTTGGTCTAGATCATTTGCGCAAGGCCTTTCAAAATAAACCCTAGCAGGCAGACTTTTTCACATACCTGCTAAATCTCGATTCAAAACCGCGCTTTTGTTTTTTTTCGACGACTCCAGGCCATCCCAGAGCCGGCAGGGTGTTTTAGAGTGACCTAAATTGTGCCGAGGTGTGTTTAATCTTTGCAGGCTAAGCTTTAAGTGGCTGTGATTAGCCGCGAATTGGGCGTCCACCGCTTTTATACTGGTCAAACAATACAATCCATGATTAAGACAAGTCCACATGAACATTCAATCTCGCCAATCCATTCTATTAGATTTAGGGGTGTCCGAAGGATCTTTTGGTCGTCTTCATGAATACATGAGCCATCTATGGGAAGCGAATGTCGATCTTAATTTGTTCAGCCGTAAAATGACCGAAAGTGAGTTATTGGATAATCACCTTATTGATTGCTTGTTGCCGCTCAAACAGTTTCCAGCGGATGCGCATATCGTGGCTGATTTTGGGTCTGGCGGCGGCATGCCAGGTGTGATTTACGCAATTTTGTTCCCAAATATTCAGTTTCATCTCTATGAAAAGAGTCCTAAGAAACAGGTATTTTTAAAAAGTTGTCAGAAGCTTGCAGCCAATATCCAAGTCTATGGTGATATTCCGAGCGAATTGCCCAATGTCGACTGGGTCGTTTCAAGGGCATTCAAACCCATTGATGTCATGTTGGAGATGAGTCGTGACTACTTCCTTAATGGGGGGCGGTATTTCTTGTTGAAGGGCCGCAAAGAAAAAATTGAAGAAGAGTTGCAGGTAGCTCGCAAAAAGTTTGAGTCCGTTGTGGCCACAGTGATTCCGTTGAGGTCGCCGGTGATGGATGTTGAGCGCCATCTCGTCTTGATTTAACCGTATTATGATCGAGCATTTGCAAGATCACTCCAGGAGATTTCTATGAATTTAAAAACGTCCGATCTTTGTGCTAAAACCTTTTCGGATATGGGATTGGCTGAGTCTCTGGTGAGTTTTCTCAAGCACCGAGGAATTTCAAAACCCACAGAAGTCCAAACTAAGGCCATTCCATTGGCTTTAAATGGCAGTGATTTGATTGCGATTGCACAGACAGGCAGTGGTAAGACTCTAGCCTTTGCCATTCCGATTTTAGTGGCTTTGGGAAAAAAGGCCGATGCGCGTGCCATTATTTTTGTTCCCAGTCGTGAAATGGCTCAGCAGATCTACAAGGTCTTCATGGACTTTTCTTTACTCAGTGGAATTGAACCATGCCTTGTGATTGGTGGTACCCCAAACGATAAGCAGGTGAGTGCCTTACGTAAACACCCGCAGCTGATCATTGCGACTCCTGGGCGTATGAACGATCATTTGCTCACTAATAAGTTGTTGTTGAAGGGCACTGAGATCGTAGTTCTTGATGAAGCTGATCGTATGCTCGATTTAGGGTTTGCGCCACAGTTAGAAAGTGTGCGCAAAACGATGCGAGGTCACCGACAAACTTGGATGTTCTCTGCGAGTTTCAATTCCGGTGTAGAAAAAATGGCCGAGGGTTTCTTTTTACAAGAACCTTATATGGTTAGGGCTGCGCAAGCTGAAGAACCAGTGTCGCAACTTAAACAGACGATTTTGTTTTTAAAGAAAAACGATAAGAATGCCCGTTTGCTGGAAGAGCTAAGTAAAACCAAAAAATCAGTGATCGTGTTTGCTGCAGATCAAAAGCGATGTGAATACATTGGTCAGTTTCTCCAAGATAATGGCGTAAAGAGCGACCTTGTTCATGGTGGAATGACCCAGGGGCACCGCAATCGTGTTGTGCGTGAGTTTCGTGAAGGTAAAACCCGTGTTTTAGTTGCCACCGACCTTTTGGCGCGAGGTCTGGATGTAGAACAAGTTGGGACCGTGATTAATTTAGATTTTCCGTTTCAAACAGAGGACTTTCTGCATCGAATCGGCAGAACAGCTAGAGCTGGGCGTTCGGGGCGGGCGATCACCTTTGTGACGCCTCTCGATGCTGAAAATTATAAGCGTATCGAAGGATATATTGCTGGGGCAGAAGAAATTAAATTGGATCCCGATTTTAAATTTATGGCAAGAAGACAGGATGGTGGCCGCCAGTAGCGGTCACTTCATTAGCTTTTAAAAGTTTTTAATAGCATTAAAACTAGAAACTATTTTTCCACATCATGGATTCAACGGGCTGTGGAGCCACTGAATTATACTTGGCCGATCCTTTGATGTTATAAGCTGTATTCACAGCCCCCTGAACTTGGAAATAAATAAGCTGTCCAATCGGCATACCTGCGTAAATGCGTACAGGTTTTTTAACAGAAATCTCTAGGGTCCAATAATTACAGAATCCCACATCGCCCTTGCCGGCCGTAGCGTGAATATCGATTCCCAGTCGACCCACTGAAGACTTACCTTCAAGAAAGGGAACGTGAGCATGGGTTTCAGTGTATTCTTGAGTGACTCCAAGATAGAACTCACTGGGCTGCAGAACATAACCCTCTTCAGGAATTGGAATAAACTCGATGGTGTTGTGTTTCTTGGCGTCTAGGACTTCGTCTTTATAAAGTCCTAGGATTCCACCAAGATGCACATCATAGCTGTTGCTACCCAGGCACTCGGGACGGAAGGGCTCAATTTTAATGAGTCCTTTATTCATCGACTCGAGAATCTGGGAATCAGCTAAAATCATAGATTACTTTGTTTCTCTGTGAAGAGTGTGCTTCTTCATGAAGGGGTTGTACTTCTTTTTCTCCATACGACCTGGAGTTTTAGACTTGTTTTTTGTCGTAGTGTAGCGTGATGGTGAAATGCCTGCTGCTCGTGCTTCAGTACATTCCAATGTTACAATGATACGGCCTGATTTTTTTGCCATAAAAACTCCTCAAATCGTCAAAATAAGCTAGCCATATATCGCAAAGGTTCCAAAAATAAAACCTTTACTTTAAGGGAGCGTTTTGATCTCTTTTTTTTGTTACTCTGTGTAACGAACGCGATACCCTAACAAAATCGACGGGGAACATCAATATGCAAATGGGGGGAATATGCCTAGTTTTTTGATTTTTTTGGCGCTTTTTATGGGAAACAGCCCTTTTGCCCGAGCCCTTGACTGCCGCGATGGCAGAACTGGGGGGGCGGTGCCCCTCGAAGACATTGTGGGGAGTCTTGAACCTGGAAGTATTTTGATTCTAGGGGAGCTGCATGGTTTTGCCGACGTGGCTCAGGGGCAGTTAGAAGTGCTTCGCGGACTGCGTAGCGCAGGCCATAAAATCGATGTGGCTATGGAGTTTTTTCCCTATCAGCAACAGGATTTGGTGGATCGGTTCATTTCGGGTGAACTGACTGAGCCGCAGTTTCTTGCGGATTTAGGTTGGGGAAAATCCATGAGCTTTGATTATTATCGAGGACAGGTTTTATTTCCTCAGCCTCATCTTGAGGAAAGGACCTTAGCCATCAATGCCCCGCGCACCTTAACGGGAGTCATTGCCAAGAAAGGCCTTGCGGGTCTCACGCCGGAGGAACAACAGCTCTTACCGCCTGAGTTCACGCTCGGTCGCACCGAGTATTTTGATCGTTTCCGAGACTTTATGGGTGGCCATGTGGATGAAGCTGCCCTGGGGCGATACTTTGAGGCCCAAAGTGTGTGGGACGACACAATGGCATGGCAATTATTGGTGAAGCGATCATCAAACACTCAAGTTGTGGTTGTGGGAGAGTTTCATGTTCAATACGGGGGAGGGTTACCAGATCGGTTGAGGTCGAGAGACTCAGGGAGATCCTTAACGACCATAGGTTTTGTAAACTCCCATCAACTTACGTCCGAAGAATTGGCATCTGAAATAGGGCCGCACCCGCGGTGGGGAGTGCGTGAAAACTTTATTTGTTTAGTTGATCTCCCTAGTGATCCCTTGTTTGGAGGAGCGCCCATTTTTCTTTTGCAGTAGATACGATTTTCTCACCTTTTCGGGAAGCCGTTCGATGGCGTAGCGCAACATGGTTCGTGGCATTTCTCTAGAGTGAGAATTCAAAAAGTCAGTCAAGACACCTTGATCACGTTTGCCAACCTCGCGCAACATCCAACCAGTGGCCTTGTGAATGAGATCATGGGGGTCTTTTAAAAGCATCTTCGCAATTGTTAAGGTGTCAGTGAATTCCCCTTTGCGAATGAAATAGTGAGTGGCAACAATAGAAATTCGTCGCTCCCACAGGTCATTAGATCGTGCCAAGCGCTTCAGGGGAGCATGGTCCCGTTGAAACAAGAAGCCTCCGACGACGGTAGGAGCGGTCACATCAACTAAATCCCAATTATTTATGGCTGAACGATGAGTGAGATAAAACTCAAAGTGGCTTTTCATGCCGTCGAGATCTTTCAACTTCATATGGCGTTCGAACTTTAATGTGATGATGATGAGTGCTAACATTCGTTCCTCATGAATGAGCGATTCTAAGAGTGGTACTAATTCTGTAAGAGGAATCGAAAGGGCGCCTTTAGCTAGAGCTCTGATCTCAGGCATTTTTACGCCAATAAATTGGTCGCCTTCACCATATTCGCCGGGACCAGTTTTGAAAAAGGTCATCAACACTTTCGCTTTTTTGGGGTGAGCTTTTTCTCTTAGGCGTTTCTTCAATAATTTTGCTGTCATCATTGGGCCTTTGATTGGAGTGATTGACTGTAGTAGGGGCTATG
>JBILOD010000174.1:0-7653 GCA_044374645.1 Pseudobdellovibrionaceae bacterium
TTGACCAAATAAAAAGATTGAGTGTCTTTTTTTCAGCAGAGCCCCCCTCTGATGGATCTTTTTTGGCGGTGCATGATATGGTGGAGATTAAGAAAAACAATAGCAGCAGGGAATTTAAAAGCGGCCGGTAAAACAACGAAGCAAAACTCACATTTGCGGACATATTGGCACCATCCCTTTTTTTTAATTTTTTGGGTTTTGAGGTTTTGAAATGCTTGAAATTCGCCAATTGATCAAGAAGTTTGGTAACCTACCTGCTGTTGACGATGTGAATCTAAGAATTGAAGCCGGAGAGCTTTTTGTTCTTCTTGGTCCCAGCGGCTGTGGCAAAACCACTTTGCTGAGATTAATTGGTGGTTTGGAGAACCCCGACTCTGGCGAAATTTGGCTGAATTCCACCAAACAAACTCCCCAGCGAATCGACAATAAACCGCCCCACGAGCGAAGCATTCATACTGTTTTTCAAAACTATGCCCTTTTTCCGCACCTCACGGTTTATCAGAACGTTGCTTTTGGCCCGCAAGTCCAAAAAGTGCCCGCAACTGAGATTAAAAGACGGGTGGATGAAGCTTTGCAGCTGGTGCGAATGGAGTCCTTTGCTGAATGCATGCCCCAGCGTCTTTCTGGAGGACAAAAACAACGAGTCGCCTTAGCGCGAGCGTTGGTGAATCGTCCCCAAATTCTCTTACTCGATGAACCCCTCTCAGCTCTCGATCAAAAACTTCGCTGGGAAATGCAGTCCGAATTGGTGTCTTTGCAACGCCAGCTGGGCCTCACCTTTATTTTTGTGACCCACGATCAAGAAGAAGCGATGGGTATGTCCGATCGCATTTGCATAATGAATCACGGCAAAATTCAGCAAATGGGCCAAGGTTGGGAGCTTTATAACCAGCCTAAAAACCGTTTTGTGGCCGAATTCTTTGGGGCCTCTAACTCTCTGGCCGTAACGGTCTTAGGCAAACAAAATGCACGATTTCGCCTCGCTCTCAATAGCGAAACGACAGTGGAAGTTTCTCCTGAATTATATGATGCCGACAATCCGAGCCGTTTAGTCATCCGCCCAGAGCAACTGCGTTTTACAAATTCTGCTTCAGCAGAACCTAACTCCCTTAAAGTTCAAGTTAAGAAAATTCTTTTTAAAGGTCCAATCACTGAATTCCTCTGTGACTTCCAAGATCAACAAGGTAAGAAAACTCTATCTTTTACTCAGCCATCCCACGCTCCAATTCCATTTAATGAAACCGATTGGGTTCATGTGAGCATCGGGCCAAAAACTTGGCTGTTCTCAGAAGGAAAACAGCAGTGAAAACCAAGATATCGCTGTTTATTCCGGCTATCTGGTTCATCGCTTTTTTCGCATTACCCCTGGGAGTGTTATTTATTTATAGTTTTCTCACCAAAGGTGTTTACGGAGGCGTCGAGTGGACCCCCACCTTGGCCAATTATGTTCGCCTTTTTGACGCCCTCTATTTAAAAGTTTTCTTAAATAGCTTTGGTTTAGCGCTGCAGACAACACTGTTCTGTTTGGCCCTCGGAGTGCCCTTGGCGTTTTGGATTGTACAAGCACGCCAAGAAGTCCGCCCGCTATTGCTATTTTTAATTGTCTTGCCCTTTTTGAGCAATTTCTTGGTTCGCACTTACGCTATTAAAGGCCTTTTAGGACAAAACGGCTGGATACTGAATACCCTTCAATTTTTATCTTTGGTTCCAGAAGATACGTCACTGAGTCAGGGTTTTTGGGCTGTGGCGATTGGATTGATCACCAACTACCTACCGCTGATGACTTTGCCCTTATATATTGGATTTGAAAAATTTGATTTTTCCATCTTAGAGGCCGCCAAGGATCTTGGGGCTGGACCTTTTTATTCGTTTTTTCGGGTGTTCTTGCCCAACGTTAAATCCAGTTTGTCGTCGGCCTGTTTTATGGTGTTTGTACCCGCTCTCGGCGAGTTCTTGATTCCCGATTTGCTGGGTGGCGCTCAAATCCAAACCGTAGGCAAAGTGGTTTCGGAACAATTTTTGAAAACGAGAGATTGGCCTTTTGGAGCAGCTCTAACATTTGCCATGATGATTTTACTGTTATTGCCCCTATTGCGCCGAGGCGCTTCAGGAGGGGCCACATGACACTGGGTTATTTGGACCGCGTGTTTCGATTTTTTAGTTGGTTGGCCCTGGCCATTATTTATTTGCCTATCGTTAGTTTAGTATCAGCCGCTTTTTTTATTCCCTCTCCCGATGATCTTGCGATCACGCACTTTTCATTTGAGGGGTTTCAATCCGCCCTCAATCACCAAGAACTTCAATCCGCCCTTTGGATGAGCGTTGAGTTGGCGTTCTTTACGGCGTTGACGACAACAGCAATGGCTTTTGTTTTGGCATTTGGTCTTCAAGGTCGTTCAGAACGTTATGTTGAAATTTGCCGACAAATATTTGCGCTGCCTCTGATGTTACCAGAAATCATTATTGGTTTGTCTTTATTGATTTGGTTTGTGTTCGTTCATGTGACTCTAGGACCTATCAGTTTATGGATAGCCCACGTGAGCTTCACGTTGCCGTATGCCGTGGTCCTACTCACGCTGGGAATTGAGAATATTGAAACCAGTTTGTTTGAAGCGGGTAAAGATTTGGGCGCAAGCAAGAATGTGATTTTTCAAAAAATCACCGTGCCTTTATTGAGACCCAGTCTGATTGCTGTGTTTTTGTTAAGTTTTGTGATTTCATTCGATGATTTTTTAATTTCGTATTTTACCAATGGCCCAGGTAACGACACTTTACCCGTTAAGCTCTATTCTCTGATGCGATTTGGAATGAGCCCCGAGCTAAAAGCTATTTCGACTTTGATTTTGGCCATCAGCTTTGTGGTCACTTTGTTCTTGTTTAAACTCTTACCAAAGAAACAAGTTCAACGAGAAACTTAGGTAGTTTTTGGCAAGATAATGTAGAATCTGGAACATCCAAATCATTCACGAGCTTTTTTAGGAGAATTATATCTTCGTTCGCTTTTTTTAGATACATAAGCGAATCAGATGTTTTCATAAATCACCTTCCCCGTTTTGCTAACCCATGAATAGATATTTGAGGACGACTTCAACTTTTCTTCGAAGTCCGTTTCACTAATGACTAATAGATCAATCGGAGTCCCAAGGCCTTTAAGCATCTATTTAAAATCATCTAAAGCTTCCAGGAAAAGGTGCTGAACAAAGGCGGAAGCCCAAGGGACTCTCGCATTGAACTGTTTGCAAACTCCAATTGAATGGCACGGAGCCCAATTGAATTTTCAAACCTACTCAACTCAGGTAGCTTCAATTCTGCCGGTAAGCCCAATAGAGACCCATAGAGAGAATCGCCAACAATTGGAAATCCTCTCATTGCAAGTTGCACTCGCAACTGATGCGACCGACCGGTTTTGGGTAGCAGCGTCCATAGCAGATATTGGTCTTTAAACGCATCGACGGACTTTATGAATGTTTCTGCAGGTTGGCCATGATTGGCTTCAAAGGATCTCTTTTTTCCACGAACCAGATTGTTTTTGAGAGTGGCCCCACGAAAGGGAGAC
This sequence comes from Pseudobdellovibrionaceae bacterium, assembly GCA_044374645.1. Taxonomy (GTDB): domain Bacteria; phylum Bdellovibrionota; class Bdellovibrionia; order Bdellovibrionales; family Bdellovibrionaceae; genus CAUJGP01. Next base: position 3,557 of record JBILOD010000174.1, read on the forward strand.
GGATCAGTTTTGGCTTCGGTGAATGCCTCGTAGGTTTTCTGAACTTCATGGCGTTCAAACGCCTGGCTCAAAAGACTTTGGGCCTTTTTCGTTTTGGCAAATACCAACACACCCGACGTTTCTTCATCCAAACGATGCACAGGAAAGATAGGCTGCTTCACATAATCTTGCAGTTGAATGCCAACCACCGGCCGCGGGTCAGCCTTGCCCATTCGACTGGGCACACTAAGGTGGCCGCAAGGTTTGTCGACCACCACAACTTGATCATTTTCAAAAACAATCGCTGGAAGTGTATTCATAGCAAGGGGAATAGGATGCTTTGCCAAGGGAAGGCAATACAATTATTCTGCACCAGTATCAGCTTCACCATCTTTTCTGGTTTTGCCTTTGCCTCTACCACACTGAGTGGTGTCGAAGGGATTGGGCCCAATGTCACAATTGTCTTCTGTTAGTTGACCACCGATCGCATCTTTATTGCACTCACCCTCATGGCAAGGCAACATATCTGCATTTAGGCGCTCGGCTTTGGGCGTAGTGTGTCCTGTCTCTTCCTGCTTTTCATTTTGGGGATCATCCTCCCCTTTGGCGAAGGCCAAGGGTGCCGTGTTCATACTAAACAAAAACATCATCATGATGATAAGCTTCATTGGTTTTCCCCTTCTGGTTAATTAAAAACTTCGGCGGTTGCTGGTGCAATCACATCGAGTAGGTTGTTGAATGTGCTGGCCACTTGAACGGCGACCTGAGGGCCATCGGGGCTCTCCGCCTTATCGATATCACCATTTGATTTGTAACTGATCTTGATGGTTCCTAGCGATGGACGAGTTACGATGGCTGGCTTCCCGAATTTTTCGTCGTAAGTGATTTTGACCAACTTCTTGGCTTGATCCTCAATGGAGGCAATTCGCCCTTTGCCATCATAGGTCAGATTGATCTTTTGACCATCGGAGTTTTTAGCAAAATTCAAATTGCCCTTCGAATCATATTGAAATTCTGAAATTCGCTCGGCGGTTTTCTTGCCCTTCTCATCCATGAAGGTGGTTTTCACTTTGCTCACTTTTTTGGCCTTTGAGTCGTAATCATAGACCATGCGTGTGAACTGAGTGTTCTTGGCGCGTAATTGTCCATTAGCCAAATATTCAAAGGTAACTTTCTCCCCAGCGCGCTTGATCAAAATCGGTTTTCCAAATATTTCGTGGTACACAATTTCATTCGAGATGCCGTTGGTAACAGTGGTGGTACGGGAAAGGTAAGTGACGCCATCCTTACGAACCTTGTGGTAAAATTCGAATTTTGTGTTGTTAACGATTTCCTTTCCACACTTCTTTTCAACGATCGACCAATAGTGGTTCTTTGGATCATCCTTAGAAGACTCATAAGTATAACTTTCTAAACAGTTCTGACGATCCTTGTAACTGAGCACCCAATCTTTGTTCCGGTCGTAACTGAGTTGAATTGTGCTCTTATCGGGCCAAGTGGCCTTTGTTAGGTTGTGAAGTTCATCGTATTCGTAGGTATAAACGTTACCCCAGGCGTTGTTCACCCAAGCTAAGTTATCTAGTTTTTCAAACTTATACTCCACGGTGATACCGCTCGGCCCCGAAATGGTCGTCAAACGCTTATTGTTGTTGTACTTGAGGAGCAACCTGCGGCCGTTATTGTCGGCGATTTCCTTTAACTGACTTCCATCATAAATAAATTTTAAGAAGTTACTGTTTTTATCATACATCGCTATCAATCGCCCCTTAAAATCAAAGCGCTGAAAGCTGCCGTCGGCCAATTGGCGAACATAGAATTCTTTGGTAAGAGTTATGTTCTCAACCTCTTTACCATTCGCATAGTAGATGGCACCCTCTTTGACGCTCGCCGTGAGGTCATAGTCTAAGGCCATACGAATACGAAGTCGGGAGTCTTGAAGGAGGTTCTTGCGCAATCCACTGATATAGTCCTCCGTGCGCTTACCCTCGGCTTTTACTTTTTGCAGAATATTTTGGACCAGCTTTTCGATGTCTTTTTGACCGTAGTCTTTGGTGGTATAGGTTGTCTCTAAACCCGCTCCGCACTCAAACACTTTCAGAGTGTTATCAGGGCTGATCACCATTTTGGTCTCAAACTCCGAGCACCAGCCAAAGCCAAACAATCCGTTGATGAGTGACCGACTATTATAAGTCCGTTGAACTTTCATTTCATAGCCGCCACCAGGAACGATCAAGTCGGTCCACGATGTCGAAAAATTCGCGTTCTTCATATCGATGATCGCATGAGCTGAAAGACTAAAACCGAGAAGCAACCAAACGCCCGAAATCCATTTCATGACATTTCTCCCAAATCGAAAACTTGAACTATACTTTAATGCTAACAATGGATCGTATCATTAATCCACCAATAACTTGTAGGGTTATCATTAGAAACAGTAAACCAATACCCTTAGGATCTGTGAACAGAGGTTTGATATAACTTGGGTCTAGGATCGCGAATCCGATAAGAATCATAAATGGCACCGATGTAATAATCAGTCCTTGCATCATCCCCTGAGTTGTCATCGCTTGAATTTTCTTTTCCACCTTTTGCCGCTCACGAATCGTGGTCACAATGGTCTCAAAGGTTTCGCCCATGTTACCGCCGGTCTCTTTCAAGATGTTGATCGCTGTCACAAACATCTGAACGTCTGGTTTTGGAATTCGAAAAGCCAACTCGACCAATGCTTCTTCCACGCTTCGACCGATTCGAATTTGTGAGAGAACTAGACCAAACTCCTGAGCAATCGGCTCCCCCAAATTATCAACAACTCTCTCCATTGCCTGAGTAATACTTAGGCCTGCCTTAATTCCATTTGCCATAATCGTTAGGCCATCCACCATTTGATCCACAAAAATCGTGGCGCGTTTTTCCTGTTGCTGTTTCACGTAAAGAAGAGGCAAATTCCACCCGAGAATTCCAATAATAGAACCCATTATCAGTCCAAGCACGACATTGGGCCAGAGCAACAATAAACACACCCCTGCTAGACCAAAGCTCAAAAGGTAAATCAGCATGGTGATTTTCTTTTTATCAATATCAACGAACATAGCGTCTAGGCGGCGAAACATTTCATCACGCTGACCAATACTTTTGTTACTCAACCAAGCCGTAAGTCTCGCTTCATATTGATAAAAGATAACAGCAACACAAATTCCCACCAACGGAACAATGATCCATTCACTGGCCAGCAATTTACCCATACGTGTCCCTCCTTAAGTTCCCGACTTTTTGACTGGTCCCGGTGGCGGTGGCATTGGACGTTTCGGTGCGCCGGGGCCTGCGGGTGCGGCGGGCGCAGGAACTCCCTGGGCTAAGACTTTCGGATCATTAGAGAAAATATCCCGTGGAATAATAACACCCTTGGCCTCCAGCTTTTCAATAAACGTTGGAATATGGCCCAAAGCTTGAAACACTCCTTGGATTCGACGGTTTTTATCATAGCCTGTTTCCTTGAATCGAAAAATCTCAGCCAGAGTGACAACCTCACCTTGCATCCCCACCACCTCAGTGATTGAAATTATTTTCCGCGAACCATCGGATAATCGAGAAATTTGCACAATCAAATTGACGGCACTAGCCACCTGATCCCGAATCGCTCGGACTGGTAAATCCATTCCTGCCATCATACAAAGTGTCTCGAGACGGGCGATACATTCGCGGGGGCTGTTAGCGTGAGTCGTTGTCATTGAACCATCGTGACCGGTATTCATCGCCTGCAACATATCTAAGGCGGCACCATCCCGACACTCCCCAACCACAATGCGATCGGGACGCATACGCAGGGCGTTCTTGATGAGGTCACGAATATGCACCGCACCCGTACCTTCCATGTTGGCCGGTCGTGTTTCTAAACGCACCACGTGTTCCTGTTGCATTTGCAATTCCGCTGCATCTTCAACGGTTACAATCCGTTCATTGGAGGGAATAAAACTGGAAATCATATTTAACAATGACGTTTTACCAGATCCAGTACCGCCGCTGATAACAACATTCAAACCATTCTCGACGCAGATTTTTAGAAAGTCGACCATAGGCTTGGTCATACTTCCATACTCAAGATATTTTTCAGGGGTTAT
>JBILOD010000230.1:0-6373 GCA_044374645.1 Pseudobdellovibrionaceae bacterium
GAATGATCGCTTTAATCTCGCGCGCCGGCAGACTCAAAAGCCTCATCGCAAATAGACTCACATAATAGGATGCATTTTTAATTTCTTTCAAATAGCTCAGAGGTAACACTCGGGGTAAAATTCCACAATCCTCTTCGGTGATACCAATCAACCCCGAATCTACAAAACGATTCCAAAGTTGAATTTTTTGTTCTCGGCGCTGTTGCGAACGAAGTGAATAGTGGCGTGTCATAAAAACTGAACCCTCACGAAAATGCGAACGTAAATCAATGGACATATCTGATCCTCATGTTGGACTGATCGGTAGAATTTGACTTGGATTAAGGGTTTTTTGTCATTTTCGTGAGATTTGAAAAGAGTCCTTTTACAGACCAGACCTTAATGCTGAAAACAAGATGATCGGAGTATAGCCACCACCGTGTGCTCCTCCCTCCGTCTAGCAGGGCGGTGAAAAAGTCCAATGTCGCGACGAACCAAGTTGAGCAATTGAGAGAGTTCTTATTTGCCCGACGAAAGTAATTTGATTTATGAATAATGTCGCCATCACAAACATAGACCATTTATCGAAAGGACCCTTCGAATGAAACCAATTCTTTTGTCGATTGCCATGCTGCTTGGAGCATTTCAAGGAACGGCACGCGCAGAGCTTCCCGCACGTTTTGATAAAAATGAAATTGAAGTGAATGTGCTCAAAAAGTTTATTAGTCTGCAGTCAGAGTACGATGACTTCTATAGCATCACCTCGACTGAAATTATTGAAACGATCGACAACACCTATGGATTGCCTGGGTACATCATTCAGATCAACTACACCACCCCCAATTGCGCCAATAACTACTTCCAAGGCCGCGCTTATTCCGCTGCGTGCACCGATGATGGATGCCCGTTCGGAATGGTTTACCGCAAATGCTACTAAAACTAAGGTATCAGGCCAACCCTCGATAGAGGACCGGGTGCTAAAGAATAGTTTGAAACTGTTTTTTGTGAAAAACTCACCTTCAATTTTTCAACGCCCTTAATCTTTGGCACTCGTTTTAGGGCGTTTATACGGATCTATTCTCCTTGCCGCCAAATTTCACAAGACATTGACATGTTTAATCCTGTTTTCAATACTATCCTAAGGAAGACATAAACATTTTATGTTTTTTGAAACAAGAAAAAGAGAACAATGAAATTTAAATCTTTCAACAATCCTCAAGTGCTCACAAGAAGCTGGTACCTTATTTGCAAATCCTCTGAACTCAAGAGCGGACAAGTAAAAAGCTTCGAACTCCTCGATTTCAAGGTAGCTGTTTTTCGGAGTGACGAAGGAGACGTGAGCGCCATCCATGCGACTTGCCCACATATGGGAGCTGACCTTGGTAAAGGCACTGTCGCTAAAAACCACTTACTTTGTCCCTACCACAAGTGGGCCTTTGATAGAAATGGAGTTTGCCCTCGGATTCCAGGAAAGTTCTACAATCAACAACTTAAGCCAAACACGATCAAAACCCCCGCTTTTCCGGTCATTGAAAAATACGGATTCATTTGGATCTTCAATGGAGAAAAGGCAGACTTCCCTTTTCCTCAATTAGATTGGAATTCTCAAGATCATTATATACTCAGTGTACCTGGAAAGACTCTTGGATGCCATCCACATATAATCGGGACAAACAACCCTGATTTCAATCACCTTGTTTTTATGCATGAACTCACCTTCATTGATGAACCAAAACAAACACGAGACAGCTACTATAAACTAAAATATAACTATCAAGCGCAGTTTACGCCAAAAACCTTTTTGGATAGGTTTTTTGCTTTTATTTCAGGAACAATCTTCACTTTTAAGATCGTTCAACATGGTTCGAATCTGATTATTATGGATATCGATGCAAACAACTACCAGTTTAGAACTTTGATCAGTCTCACGCCCACTCTCGATGGCACAACGGAGTCACGATTCTTCTTATTCGTCCCAAAACTCAGTGGCCTCCGAAAATTTTTTCGCGTTAACTTGCTCAAGCTTCCTTTATTATTGCTATCGATTTTTAGAGTCCAGATGCAGGATGTCTTGGTTTACAACAATATCGACTTTATTCTACCGGAATACGAACCAACAATTGTTCAACATAAAGAATTTATCGAATCCCTAGGCACTTATCACCCAACTGATCAGACAAGGAGTTTCCCCACTAAATATTTGTCACCAGAGATTGAGACTCCGAGCGTTCAATCCATTTAACTATTTAAGGAAATCCGAAGGTCTCAATCCTTCACCATTTACTTATTAAAGGAAATGTTTCGCCTCTATCGAACCAATTATAAATCAAGCTTGGTCAGCTTTCGATCGTCAAAAATTAGGACATCTCCTGGTGTTTTCTTTGCCTTTTTAATCCAATCCCAGGCTCTCACCTCATTCCCCGTATGAGTGTGGATAAGATGCAATTTATAAAATGGTACCCACGGAAACAGATGATGGGCGATATGGTTTTCAAAGGACATCGTCAACCATTTAGATATCCAAATTGGAAATTTCAATGAACGGGTGAAGCGATCTTGTTCGAAGGCAGGATACGCACCAGGATGAGTGGCAGTGGAGTCCATCGGAATATGAGCGTGTTGACTCAATATGATGGGCTCGCAAAACATCCCAAAAAAGATATAGGACGGAAGGATCACCTGCCATAGATGAGGTATGATTTGGCCAAGGAGGCCATAAAATAGAATAATCAAAGCCATGCTTAAACTCATTTCAGTACGGCGTTTAAAGTCTCTAAACCAGCGAAACTGTTTTGGGAGATTCCAAAATGTACCTAACAAAAAAGCGAGAGCCAAAATTGGAAGACCTGATTTCCATGCTAATCGAGCTAAGAATCGTTTTCTGGGGTTGCTTTTATTGAGGTCTTCAATACTGGGATCCTTATCTTGAAGCCCAGTCCAAATATGATGCTCCAAATGTATGTACTTCCAGGAAGCATAAGGAATTAGATTGAAAAGTGAACTCAAATATCCGAGCAACTCGTTCAACTTTTTATTGGGAGTATAACAATTGTGTCCACAATCGTGCAAAACTGCAAACCATTGAAAAATAGCCAAGCCATAAACAATTTGTCCAATAATATAAATAAAAACATTGTCGTTAAGTGACAGGGCAATGCCCAGAACAGTGAAAAGAACTCTCCCAACCAGATTTACCATGCTATCAACCCAGCTGGCTCTGTAAATACGATAATCTTTAGTTAATTTAAAATAGCTGCTTGCATCCATAAAAAAAGTTTAAGGCCATCTTTCTTGTATGACAAGCAAGGGATAAAAATAGTGGCTGGCGCTAAATTACGGCCATCTCAAAACCCACCTTTTCGGAGGTGGACTTTAAAGTCGACGTGACTACCCCGTCTGTCACCACCTGCTGCAACGAAATCGGAATCCGTTGAATCAGCGAATACTTAAGGCAGTTGAGCTTTTGACCAACCTTCACATCGTTTGGGAAGGCCAGCATATGAAATCCCTTCAGCAATTTTTTGGTAGCCACAAAATCCAAAATGCTGCCCATGATGCAATCAGGGTCAGCCTCAGAAACGATATTTAGATGAGTCAAATAAAGAGTTTTAATGGGCGCATTCAAAATTGGTGCGTTAATACCAAGCGCTCTCAATATCTGAAAACTCCAAATGAGCCAGGATGGAGCTCGAGTCGCAATCATCGCTTTAATGTGATCCGGAGGGGCCCATGGTAGAGTACAGGCCATAATTTTAGATCCTTCTTCCACAATAATAAAATTTTCAAGCCGAAAACCAGGCCAACGATCTTCACGGAAGACCCACTCACAAAAATTGGAATGATCAAAAACAAAACCCAATTGTTTTTGTTGTTCCTGGGTTTTTAGAAAATTCAATAGAGGCCTTTGATCTTCCAACGTAGCAAACCGGATTTTTATTTTATGAGATTTCTTAAGGCGGGGCCACCGAGCAAAAACATTAATCATTTCAAGTTGACCAATTTCTGAAAACTGAAACTCAGTTTTTCTCTTTGGCAAAACAAAATTGCGCATCGCCTCGGTGTTCGTCGCTAAAATCGAAGCACAAATGAGCTCTATGTCTAGAAAAGGAAAATCCACCTTAAACTGTTTTAATGCTAGACTGAAGAGACTCCTCCAGGCTAAGCGAGAGGCTCGACTTCCTTTGATACGAAAATCACTCACAAAGACTATATCACAAACTCCACCATTCAGCCAGCGAGGTGCCGCACAGACAGACATCATAGCCAAAACTTCTTCATTTTCACGATACAAATAGGTTTGGTGATAGGAGCCCTGAAGACTTAAAAGCGTCCCGAACGATACTCCGCGATCATAAAGAAGCGTCAGGCCTGAAAAGTTCATGGCCTGACTACGGAACAATGCCTTGGCTTCAAATTCATTTTCTGAAGTCAAAGCCTCCAACATAGATTACAAAACAACAGCATTTAAAGGTAAACCAATGATCCAACCACCCCAAGCTTCACTCAAAACTTGCGCTGCATTGATCACACCTTGATTATCATTCACATCAGGAAAATAATTCTTGTAAAATCCGATATTCCATTCACTGGGTGATCCTTTAAGGTAGTTGCGCACATTGAATTTTTTTACAGCATTCTTTTGGGCGTTTTTAATGAGCCCATTCAATTCAGGATCGGAAGTATTTGAAGCGGAGAACTCATCCTCACCCCCCTGATAATTGGTTGGAAAAAAATCTTTCAAGTTCTTTGGAATAGTATCGCCATGGTAAAAATCGTACAGCTTAAAATTAACAACTCCTGATTCATTCACCGCACTGACTATTTTTTCGGTCCGATCGGATCCATCTAGAAGTCCCGTTGCAGAGTACAAATTATAAAAGCTTCGATTGATCGCTCTTTGGTACGGTTGAACGACTCTAGGGTCCAAAATGGGATTAATTGTAGCTGGGCTAAAAGACTCAGCTGATTTCATTGTTGATGTCCACGCTAAAAAACCCAACTTAACTGATTCTTTTAAATCTTTATATGAGTCCTCCATTAGTTCTTTTCCGTTACTTTTATCACGTAACGTCAGAAATTGTCCGTTTCCTTTTGTTATCGCCTCATTCCGCTTTTGTGCCGTGGCATAGGCCGGATTAAACATCGCATTGAAACCATAAACTTTCGCCATTCTTTCAATCACATCAAACAGGCCGGTCCATCGATAGGCAAGGGCGCTTTTTAATGAACTCCGATTGTAGAGTAAATTTGATAAAATCAAATAGAGCTCAGGTTTGCCAATTCGATAAAATTGATCTTGAGCCTCTGTGAATCCAGATCCCGTTGACTTTGCAAGTCGGGCATCAACAAAAATTGGTTTATCGCCGACTTCGTCGATCAAAGAACGAATTCGACTCGCGTAGGTATCCAAGGCCGGTAATACTTCATAGTTAATATAGGCCCAGGTTTCTTCCTCGGTTTCTATAAAGGTATTGAGACGAAGACTGGGATCCTGGGGTTTCATAACGAGTTGACGCTCTGTTAGATTACTGTAGGTTCTACCAACCGGGTAGGTGAAATAATTGAATCCAACTTTCCACTGATTGGTGGGCGCAAACACATTGATCCCCGTATTGACACCTCGAAGAGCTGTAATTGCCACTGCATGAACCAAATTTGATCGATCAAAGAGAGGTCTCGCTCGATAGGCAAGGCCTCTCGTAGGAGCTGTCGATCCCAGCGCGGCGGCAATAAACTTGGCATCAGGCTTAAGTTTATTGTAAATATCAGGATTATTGGCGTTGTTTACAAGCACTTCTAGTTCGGCAACCGTCTTGACGCCTTCAACGGCATCGCCGGCCTTTGTATTGCCATTTTCATCTGTACTGTAATTAAACCCACCAATCAATTTTGATTGGAGATTGAGGTAATCAGCTGAAAAAATAACACCAATGGACTTCAAATCCGACGTCACACTCTGAGGATTCCGTTTCTTACTCTCTTTTTCAGACCACTTCTTTAAAATTTCAAATTCTTTGTCCGTAAAATACTTATACTCACTTCGGGTGTACTCAAACTTATCATATAAATCTGTGGTGTTTGTTGACTTTGCTTTAGGCCAAGCTGCACTGCTGCACAAGATTAGGACCGTAGCCCCTAAAATTCCAATATTTTTTCTCTTCATAGGACTTCCTCTTCAATCAGTAGTTATGCTAGCCTTTGCAACATGTTGATGCACAAAAGCGATCTTCAGAATTTTTGTTCGAGGCTTCTAAGAAATATCCATCGAGTGTTATTTCTTTGTTTTCGAACAGCCGTTCGAAGACCAAAAACCATTATTGTTGTTTTTTCTTTAATTAGTATCATTTGCTTAATTTTAATGAGTCAACTGAAAATTCTTTTACTCATCGATGAA